>DATKYB010000014.1 GCA_035528715.1 Nitrospinota bacterium
AGGGGTCAGTCTCAATCACTCCCATTTCACTTGCCTTATGAAGTGGAATGGGTACCGCAGAAATAGTAAGATCAGCACCCTTCTCGATATGATAATCCAGCATCTGCCTCACATCCATTTTATAAACGTGATCTCCTCCAAAGATAAAGATATAATCAGGATTCTCATTCTCTATAATATTTATATTTTGATAGATGGCATCAGCAGTCCCAAGATACCACGAGTGTCCCCTACGCATCTGGGGAGGGACGATGTCTATATAATGTTCTAATTGACTGCTCATTCTCCATCCCAAGGAGATATGGCGGTTGAGTGATTCTGACATAAATTGGATTAATACTTTTATTCTATATAATCCAGAATTTGTAAAATTGCTTAAGACAAAATCAATCACTCTGAATCTGCCGCCAAAGGGCACAGCAGGTTTAGCCCTGTCTCTACTTAGTGGGAAGAGTCTTGCCCCTTTACCCCCAGCCATAATCATTGTTAATTTCCTTGTCACAGCTATCTCCTTATATGGGTATTTGAAAATCTCTATCTATGATACATAAGATAGTTGTTATATTTAAATAATCTACTGTTTTTTTATTAAATGTCAAGACACTCCTTTGAGGATGTTTTTGTATAGTAAATCCCTATCATATCTTAACCTACCACATCCTTTTTCAATAACAGAAAAAAAGCGAGCTTCTTATAAAGCTCAGTTGTTTTCATTTGAAAAATCTCGTGCTCAGAAATGAAAAGCGCTTTTAGCAGATGAAAGCAATTATATTGACCAAGGTGTATAATTATGATAAATTATCTATATTTAAAGGGTTTACATTATGGCACAGAAAAAAATCAGCAAAAAAAATCTCGAAAAAAAACCGGGAGAACTCCTGCGGTATGACATAACCCTCCTGACTGAGGACGACCTTTATCTCTTTAATGAGGGAAAACATTATCGTCTTTACAACAAGTTGGGCGCTCATCCCTTAAATATAGATGGTGTTAATGGGACGTATTTTTCAGTTTGGGCTCCGGATGCCGAGAAAGTTTCAGTTATTGGAGACTTTAATGGCTGGAACACGGCCAGCCATTTACTTATGCCGAAAGGAAGCTCTGGAATATGGGAGGGTTTTATCCCCGGCATAAGCAAGGGTGCCTCTTACAAATATCATATTTTCTCAAGATATAATAACTACCGCGTAGATAAGGCTGACCCTTTTGCATTTTACAACGAAATTCCGCCCAAAACTGCCTCGATCGTTTGTGACCTTAATTACACGTGGGAAGATAGGGAATGGATGGCGAGCCGTCACAATCATAACTCACTTAATTCTCCCATCTCCATTTATGAAGTCCACTTGGGGTCCTGGATGCGAATGCCCGAAGAAGAGAACCGTCCGCTAAACTACCGCGAAATGGCCCAGAAGCTGGCTGAATATGTAAAGCGTATGGGCTATACCCATGTGGAATTCTTACCGGTTATGGAGCACCCTTTCTATGGTTCCTGGGGATACCAGGGTAAGGGATATTTTGCTCCCACAAGCCGCTATGGAAAACCTCAGGACTTCATGTATCTTATTGACCACCTCCATCAAAACGGTATTGGTGTGATCCTCGATTGGGTTCCTTCTCACTTTCCTACTGATGAACATGGGCTTGGTTACTTCGATGGAACACATCTTTATGAACACGCTGATACTCGAAAAGGTCTTCATCCGGACTGGAACAGTCTCATATTTAATTACGGGCGAGATGAGGTGCAAAGCTTTCTCATAAGTAGTGCTCTTTTCTGGTTGGACTTTTATCATGCGGACGGACTTCGTGTCGATGCTGTTGCCTCCATGCTTTATCTTGATTACTCCCGTAAGAAAGGAGAATGGATACCCAATAAATACGGGGGCAGGGAAAATCTCGAAGCCATTTCCTTTTTGCGTCGCTTTAACGAGGAAGTCTACAAGAGCTATCCGGATGTTCAGACAATTGCTGAAGAGTCCACAGACTGGCCTATGGTTTCTCGGCCCACTTATGTGGGGGGTCTGGGTTTTGGTATGAAGTGGGATATGGGTTGGATGCACGATACACTGAAGTATATGTCTCTAGATTCTATCCACAGGAAATATCACCACAACCAGCTGACCTTTCGTCTCCTCTATGCCTTCCACGAAAACTTTATCCTCTCTCTTTCTCATGATGAAGTCGTGCACGGTAAGGGTTCGCTTCTGGCCAAGATGCCTGGGGACGACTGGCAGAAGTTCGCAAACCTAAGGCTTCTTTATGGATACATGTATGCCCAGCCTGGGAAAAAACTGCTCTTTATGGGGGGGGAGTTTGGCCAGTGGAATGAATGGTACCATGAAGAGAGCCTTGACTGGCATCTGCTCGATTATCCCTTCCATGCAGATCTCCAAAGATGGGTATCAGACCTAAACCGGCTTTACCATGATGAACCGGCTCTTTATGAGCTTGACTTTCATCCTGAAGGGTTTGAGTGGATCGACTGCAACGACACCGAGCAGAGTGTCATCAGTTTAATTCGAAAGGGGCGCTCGACCAAGAGCATTATCCTCGTTGTCAGCAACTTAACGCCTGTTTCCCGCTTTAACTACCGCGTCGGTACACCTTTTGAAGGATTCTGGAGAGAAATTCTTAACAGTGACGCCAAGGAATATGGAGGGAGTGGTCAAGGAAATCTAGGGGGTATCGAAACCGAACCGATTCCGTTTCACGGGAAGCCCCATTCCCTTTCCTTAAACCTCCCGCCTCTTAGCATCCTTTTTTTAAAAAAGGATAATGGATGAAAGACCTTATAAAACTCAAATAAAGCTATCTTAATTTTTCAGCTTTTTCTTATCGAAGATTAAGGAAAAGGTGAAAGGAGGGTATCATGAAAGAAGTAATTGGCAAAACTGCAGGAAGAATTTGGGAAGTACTGCGAGAAAAAGAAAAAGTAAACGTTACCCAGCTTCCCAAGACTCTTAAAGAAAAAACGCTCATTGTTTACCAGGCATTGGGCTGGCTTGCACGTGAGAATAAAATCGACTACCATAAAAAGGGTGACAAAATCTTCGTCTCCCTCTCCGGAAATGAGAAAAAATAGAATTGAACAAAAGCACATTTCAAAGAAAAGCTTTTTCTTGGCTCCTTATTGACCTATTGGAGGTATTAAAATAAACCGCTATATCTGTATTCACGGGCACTTTTATCAACCGCCAAGAGAAAATCCATGGCTGGAAGAGATTGAACAGCAGGATCCGGCATATCCCTACCACGACTGGAATGAAAGAATAACAGCAGGATGTTATGCCCCAAACACGGCCTCTCGCATTCTTGATCCTGATAAAAGGATTATAGATATTGTCAACAACTATGCAAAAATAAGCTTTAACTTCGGTCCCACGCTTCTTTCCTGGATGCAAAACTATATGCCTCAAGTCTATGAAGAGTTACTCGAAGCGGATCAGGAAAGCCAAAAGAATTTTTCAGGACATGGTTCAGCCCTTGCTCAGGTTTACAATCACATGATTATGCCCCTTGCCAACTCGAGAGACAAACGGACACAGGTTATATGGGGATTAAAAGATTTTGAGTATCGTTTTAAAAGAAGGCCTGAAGGTATGTGGCTTTCTGAAACTGCTGTTGACCTCGAAACACTCGATATCATGTCTGAACAGGGGATAAAATTCGCCATTCTTGCTCCACTACAGGCAAAACAGGTGCGAAAAATAAATGACAAAAAATGGATTGATGTAAGCAATGAGAAGATCGATCCTAAAATGCCGTACCTCTGCCAACTTCCATCCGGAGGGACGATAAATCTCTTTTTCTACGATGGTCCCATATCAAAGGATATTGCATTTGGAAAACTTTTAAATAACGGTGAATTATTTGCTAAGAGGTTGCAGAACGCCTTTTCTCAAGATCGAAATTCTTCCCAGCTTGTCCATATCGCCACTGACGGTGAGTCTTATGGCCATTATCATCGCTTTGGAGATATGGCTCTTGCTTACGCCCTGCACTACATTGAATCCAATAATCTGGCAAGGATCACCAATTATGGTGAATACCTTGAATTGCAGCCCCCCGAATACGAAGTAGAAATTTTTGAAAATTCATCATGGAGCTGTATCCATGGTGTCGAGAGATGGAAGAGTAATTGCGGATGCAGCACGGGAATGCATCCCGAATGGAACCAGGCTTGGAGGGCTCCTCTACGCGAAGCAATGGATTGGCTGAGGAATACCCTTACCCCTCTATATGAAAACGAACTGTCTGCTTATGTCAAAGATGCGTGGCAAATCAGGAATAATTATATTGAAGTCATGCTCGATCGATCTCCTCAAAATGTGGAACAGTTCTTCAATCATAATGCTCATCGGGAACTCTCACCAGAAGAAAAGGTAGTGGTTCTCAAGCTTCTCGAGATACAGCGCCAAGCCATGCTTATGTATACTAGCTGCGGCTGGTTTTTTGATGATATCTCAGGCATTGAAACGGTTCAGGTAATGCAGCATGCCTGTCGCGCCATGCAACTCGCTGAGGAAATAACCAGCACATCCCTCGATCAAGATTACATTAAGATCCTTGAGCGGGCACCAACTAATCTTGCTGAGCTTAAAACAGGTGCCGAAGTCTACGAAATATTTGTAAAGCCTTCTATTGTTGATCTCCTTCGATTTGCAGCACATTTTGCAGTATCTTCTCTGTTTGAAGATTATCCTGAAATCATCAAGCTCCTTTCTTACACAGCCAAAAGCAAGATCTATGACAAAGAAGATCTGGGAATGCAGAGGCTGTGTATTGGTAAAGCAAGAATTCATTCTGATATCTCATGGGAAGAAAACATGGTAAGCTATGCAGTTCTGCATTTTGGTGACCACAACCTTATCGGAGGGGTTCGTAAACACATGGGAGATGAACCCTTTTCTACCATGCGCCAAGAAATAAAAAATAACTTTCTAAAGAGCGATATTGCTAAGGTTATTCGTTTGATGGACAAGCATTTTGGAACACACAACTATTCTCTCTGGGATCTTTTCAGGGATGAGAAGAGAAAGATTTTAAACCAGATCCTTGAACCAACTCTAAAAGAAATAGAAGATTCTTATCGTCGCATTTACGAGTACCATCTACCGATTATGCAAGTAATGAAAGAAAAACGGATTCCCCTCCCTAAAACCTTGGCTGCGACTGTAGAATTTGTAGTAAATTTAGATCTTCAAAAGGAACTGGAAAGAGAAGAACTTGATATAGAACGGCTGCAAGATTTAGTTGAGGAAACGAAAAAATGGGCTTTACAGCTGGACAAGACAACTCTTGGCTTTCTCGCAAGCCAGAAAATTAATAAACTGATGGAAAGATTATCAGAGATCATAGGGGATATCTCACCGTTAAAAACATCAGAAGCCGTGTTAAGAATTTTAGAGTATGTCTCATTGCTGGAAACCATAGAAGCGGTATTTAGAACTTTGGATGAATTACATCTGGAATTGGATCTATGGAGAGCGCAGAATATCTATTTTGCAATCAGCAAGCATTTTCACAGTGAAATGCAAAAAAGAGCAGAAAAAGAAAATCAGACTGCTCAAAAATGGGTCGAGCTTTTTGACAAATTAGGAAATTATTTGAACATAAAAAATTAATGATGCGTTTCAAAAAAAGAGGAAGCGGTATTCTTCTTCATATAACCTCTCTTCCCTCACCTTATGGCATAGGGGATCTAGGGCCATCCGCTCATCTGTTCGCCCGTTTTCTTAATGAAGCTAAACAGAGTTTCTGGCAAATCCTTCCCTTAAACCCTACAAAACCAAGCTTTCAAAACTCTCCCTACCACTGCTTTTCCTCTTTTGCAAGCAACCCACTGCTGATAAGTCCAGAACTTCTGATTCAGGATGGTTTACTTGAAAAATCAGAAGGAGAATCTTTCCCCAGTTATCCAAAAGGGAGGATTGATTATCATTCTGTTATTACTGATAAAAAAAAGCTTTTTTATCTGGCATATGAACGTTTTAAAAACAAGGGGCAGGAACTTGAATATGAAAGATTCTGTTCAGAAAATTCCTATTGGCTCGATGATTTTGCCCTTTTTATGGCTCTTAAATCTTATTTTAAGGGACAGATATGGTGTGAGTGGCCTCAAGATATACGGGACAGAAAACCAGAAGCTTTGCAAACATTGAAAAAACAGCTTCATGATAAGATGGAAATGGAGAAATTTCTCCAGTATATCTTTTTTCATCAGTGGTTCACATTAAAGGGTTATTGTAATCAGCACGGCATCAAAATTTTTGGTGACATACCCATTTATGTGGTTTACGACAGCGTTGACGTATGGAAAAATCCCGAGATATTTAAACTGGATCATGAAAAGAGGCCTTATGTTGTTGCCGGTGTGCCACCTGATTACTTCAGCGAAACCGGCCAGCTCTGGGGCAATCCTGTTTACAGTTGGGATGTGCTTAGGGAAAGGGGATATGAGTGGTGGGTCCAAAGAATAAAACATAACTTAAAATTATACGATTTTGTGAGAGTTGACCATTTTCGGGGCTTCGTGGCGTACTGGGAAGTTTTGGCGACCGAAAAAAACTCCATTAACGGAAAATGGATTGAAGCACCTGCAATGGACTTCTTCGGTCACCTTACTAAAGAACTTCCCGGTTTACCAATCATTGCCGAGGATCTTGGCACCATCACCCCCGACGTAAAAGAGGTTATGCAACATTTCGATTTTCCAGGTATGAAAGTACTTCTGTTTGCTTTTAGTGAAGACTTTCCCACAAATCCGTACATACCGCATAATCTTGTAAGAAACTGCGTGTTATATACAGGAACTCATGACAACAACACAATAAAGGGATGGTTTCAAAGAGAGGCAACGCCGGAAATCAAAAAGAGGCTGTTTGATTATGTGGGGCGGGAAGTAACGGTGGATGAGCTTCACTGGGAATTGATACGACTGGCAATGATGTCAGTCGCAGACATGGTAATATTTCCCATGCAAGATATTCTTGGTTTGGGCGAAGAATCACGAATGAATCGTCCAGCCACCAACAAGGGCAATTGGGAATGGCAACTTTTACCGGAGCATCTGGAATCCTCGCTGGCCGAAAGGCTCAAAAAAATGACAGAAATTTATGGAAGGGCCTGATGCGAATCGGCGTGGGCTAAAATTTGGATTAATCCCTATCAATATGGTAGTGAGGGGTCTGAACGAGTAATTACATCACGATAGATGGGGAGATACTTTTTTTCGAGAACCTTCTCCCAGGTAAAATTTTCATAGATATTTTCAACAGCATTTATCTGGATTTCGCTCAGAGTTTTTTTATCTGGCTCACGGTAGACTTTAAGTGCACGCCTTAAGGTCTGAAGCAACTCCTCCGCTCCTCCCAGGTAAGAAAAACCGAATCGGCCATCCAAGGTTTTGACGAGACCGCCAACTCTGTGTACGATTGGTACATTTCCCATAAGCTGGGCAAAGAAGTCAGTTAACCCGCACGGTTCAAAGCGCGAAGGGATGACAAAAAAATCTCCTGCTGCATAGATCTTATTGGCAAGTAGATGACTGTAGCCTTTAGCCATACATACTCTTTTTTTAAACTTCTTTTCCAGTTTACAAAAACGATCGATAATGGAAGGATCTCCATCTCCAAGGCCTAGGATTTGGACATGCTCATCTTCGTTAAACAACAATTCGACTGCATCAGCCAGAATATCAAATCCTTTCTGCTGACCCAGTCGCCCGATGAATGTCAAAAGCGGAATATCTTTTTGATAATTGATCGCCCCTTTAAGAACGATATTTTCTGGTACTTCACGCCTCTCAAGCTCTTGAAGGGTTGATTTTTTACATACTTCTTTTCCCGCTAAATTTCCTTTTAATATTGAAAAGCCTGCAGCAAGTCCGAGTTGCTCAGAATTTTCAGGATTGGATGTTTCCGGATCAATACCGTTCGTAACCCCCAAGAGTTTAATACCGTAACCAGCAAGTTTATGTCCTAACCAACCAGAAATCGAATCTTGACCGGTCTGCTGTAACTCTCGGGCATAGTTTTCACTCACTGTGTTGATCGCACTTCCAAAAAGGCCCCCCGCAAGAAGGGGGTCAAAAAAACCATTGAGCAAGCTGCCTTTGATCACATCTCTTGAAACACCACATATGGCAGCCGCAAATTCAAGATCGCTAACCTCTTGATGATATCCCCTTCCTGCATTATGGATAGTTATCACAGAAGGTACATAGCAAAGATAGGGAACAAAAATTTCTTCTGAGGCTTGTGCTATAAGCGGTAAGAGAGCGGTATGGCCGTCGTGGCAGTGGACAATGTCAGGTCTTATCTGCATTTTCCCAAGCCCATGCAGGGTGGCCTTTACCAACAAAACATTCATTGCAAAAAAGTCAATGTAGCCTCTCCCTTCTAGTTCCGGTCGTCCAAGTGCCTTTGCTTCTTCTTTCGTATACTGATAGATGCCCTGACGCTTTATCAAGCTCTTGCCCTCAGCAAGATATTGATAGCGTTGAGCCTTTATTAAATGAACTGTCAGTTTGGGCTTTATCAGACTGCTGTAAATCGTAACGGATTCAGTCCGCTTCTCAGCAGAGTAATTCATTTCCACATCGAATTCCTGGCTTTTCTTAAGATGAAGATTCTTTTTATCGATAACACGATAATAAGGAAGAAAAATATGGGTGTCGATCCCCATTGCTGCGGCAGCTTTGCAAAGACCCTCTGTAACATCTTTTATGCCTCCCGCACCCGCTAAACTACCATACTCTCGAGAAATATGTACAACGCAATCAATCTTCGGCTCTTTGGGTTGTTTGGGGTCGCTATTCATTTCAGCAGTCCTTCTAAAAAAAGATAATATTATGCTTTTTCACCGGCAATATATAATTTAAATTATATTTAATTATAATATCAGATTTTAAATCTTAATAAAATACTTTTATCAAAAAGATAAAATTTTATCACTATTACTTATGAGAATTTTCATAATAAATTATTTATATCTAAAACTATTAATTTTGGTTTTTTTCGTCTATTTTCCTGATTATGCTCAATATTATGCTCAATGTTTTTTTCAGAAACAGGCATAGCTTTCTCCTTTCTTACAACCAGTGTAAGTTACGTTACTGGTTTTTAGGGCTGACCCCCATATTTTCGATTGCTCTCCCCATTACATAGATAAAAAATTTTACTATTCAAGTACAAGGTGATATTATTAATATTTATACGATAAAAAGAGGGTATTTATGAAAAGATATTTCTTACATATTGGTCTTATTTCTGTTTTTGTATTCTCTGCACTTTCAAATGCAGAATCTAAAGATGTGGTCGGCTGGATAGAGAAGGTTCGCATCTGTCCCGGCAATGTGGTTGTCCACGCCAAGCTCGACACAGGCGCTGACAACTGCTCCCTCAACGCCCCCCATATTGAATTTTTTCATCGCGGAAATGATACGTGGGTTCGCTTTGATCTTACAAACCGAGAAGGAAAAACCGTAACCTTTGAGCGAAAGATGGTAAGAATAGCCAAGATCAAACGCAAAGGGGCAAAGTGCCAGGAGCGTCCGGTTATTTTGCTTGGTATCTGTATAGGAAGCGTCTATAAGGAGGTAGAGGTGAACCTTGTGGACAGAAGCCCTTACAAGTACCAGATGCTTATCGGCCGGAAATTCCTCAAGGGAGATTTGCTTATTGATTCATCCGTCAAATATACGGTTGAACCGCAATGCAAAGAACCAAGGAGAATCAGTGAATAATCGCCACCTCTATTTTTTAGTTCTCGGCCTGGCTCTTATCGGTCTTATACTCTTTCTCTTCAAGCTCTTTGTCATGGGCTTTCCCCTGACACCCTATACCCATGTTGACGTATGGAATGTAGAAGCCCGTCTCGTCTTTGATGCCGAGGACAGGCCTGTGAAGGTTGATCTCTTTATCCCCACAACCACTCACCGCTTTATCGTTTCAGATGAAAACTTCATATCAAGGGGATACGGTCTCACAACCAAAACGGAAGACGGCAACCGTCAGGCGGTCTGGTCCATCCGCAAAGCCAAGGGGAGACAGGCTCTGTACTACCGAGCTGTGGTGCGTCAAATCAGCGTCAAAGAGCCGCATCTAGCACCGTCAAAAGAACCAGAGATAAAAGCCCCTGACCTTGAGGGCCCCTATCTTGATGCTGCCAGATCACTCTTTTCTCAGATTCATGCCCAGTCAGCTGATCTGGAAACTCTGGTAGCCGTACTTATACAGAGGCTCAATGCAAAGGAGCCGGACCAAAACGCTGCTCTTCTTTTGGGTAAGAATCCGAGCCTGATGAAGAAACTTCAGACAGCAGTAAGCGTTTTAACGCTGAACAAAATACCCGCACGTATTGCTCACGGTATACTCCTAGAGGAGCTGCAACGGCAGGCTACTCAAATACACTGGCTGCAGGTATACAGAGATGACAGCTGGAAGAGCTATCATCCCCTTACTGGTGAGAAAAAGATCCCCGAACACTTTCTTCTCTGGTGGCACGGGGAAGAGCCGCTGGTTAAGTTAAGAGGCGGAAAAAATCTCCGTACAACTTTTTCTGTCAGCCTCAACCAAGAAGAGGCTGTAAGGGCCTCACTTGAACGGGCAAGGTTTCTCAGTCCCTCTATCATGGAGTTTTCCCTCTTCAGCCTACCCATTCAGACCCAGAATGTCTACAGCGTCCTTCTGCTTTTGCCTTTGGGAGCCTTTCTGATTGTGGTTCTGCGTAACGTTGTTGGCATCCAAACCTTCGGTACCTTTATGCCGATTCTCATTGCGCTTGCCTTCAGAGAGACACAGCTTCTGTGGGGCATTTTTCTCTTTTGTATGATCATTGCCTTAGGTCTTGCCACGCGTTTTTATCTCGAAAATCTCAAGCTCCTTCTGGTACCCCGCCTTGCCTCAGTGCTTATTGTGGTTATTATACTCATGGCCATTCTCAGTATCATCACCCATAAGCTCGGCCTGATACGGGGGCTTTCTGTAGCCCTCTTTCCCATGGTCATCCTGACCATGACCATCGAGAGGATGTGTATTGTCTGGGAAGAGAGGGGTGCCGCTGCGGCTATCACTCAGGGTATAGGGAGCCTCACCGTTGCATCACTTGCTTATCTTGTTATGACCAACCAATATCTCGGACACCTCGTGTTCGTGTTCCCCGAACTCTTACTGATCGTGCTTGCAGGGATTCTGCTTCTCGGGCGATACTCCGGATACAGGCTCCTTGAACTCTACCGCTTCAAGGTGTTTGCGAAGGAGAAAAAATGATTTTCCAGCTAAAAAGAAAGCTTGCGGAAAAGGGGCTGATGGGGATGAACCGGCGCAATGCCGAATACATCTTAAAATATAACCCAAGGCGTCTCTTTCCCCTTGTGGACGACAAGCTTGAAACCAAAAGGCTTGCTGAAAAGGCCGGCATTGCCGTGCCGAGCCTTTACGGCGTTGTTGAGATAGAGCGGCATATTCGCGACCTGCCTAAGCTTCTGAAGCCTCATTCTGATTTTGTGGTCAAACCGGCTCACGGAAGCGGCGGGGACGGCATCCTCGTCATCACAGGCAGAGCAAAGGCAAACTATAGAAGGGCGAGTGGTCTTCTGATGACTGAGGACGAAATTAAACGCCATGTCTCTAATATCTTAAGCGGAATGTACAGCCTTGCCGGTTATCCGGACAAGGCCATGATCGAACAGCGTGTCCAGTTTGATCCCATATTCGAACCGATCAGCTATCAGGGGGTACCCGATATCCGCATCATCGTGTTTCTTGGTGTACCGGTCATGGCGATGTCCCGCCTTCCGACCCGTATGTCTGAAGGAAAGGCTAACCTGCATCTCGGCGCCATAGGCGTTGGGATTGATATCTCTAGCGGCACCACGCTTACAGCGGCATGGCGAAACGAAATCGTAAGCGAACACCCGGATACGGGGAATGCGGTAACAGGTGTGAAAATCCCTAACTGGGAGGCTCTTCTTTTTCTTGCTGCGAGGAGTTATGAGCTTGCCGGTCTGGGGTATCAGGGGGTGGATATCGTTCTTGATAAAAACAGAGGGCCATTGGTTTTAGAACTCAATGCCCGTCCCGGGCTTAATATCCAGATCGCTAACAATGACGGTTTGCTTCGCCGATTGAGAATCGTTGAGGATTACGGCAAGGATTTAGAAAGCATTCAAAAGCGCATTGGTTTTGCTCGAGAGCATTTCGGCGATTCAGAAAAGATAAGTCAAGGAGGAGTGCAATGAATTTCAATCAAATGATCACTGAGCTTGGCAAAGTGGCCTTTCAGTTTAAAAAAAGCGCCATCGAATTTCTCCCCAATTTTTTGGGCGCGGTGGTTATCTTTCTTATCGGTTTTTTGATAGCGAAGCTGCTTCGAGCTCTTGTATACCGCTTTTTAAAGAACATAGGTCGTCTCATCCCTTATGAAAAGGTCCAAAGCAGGCTTCAACCGACAAAGCTGGAGCCGTCGGCCTCGATAATCAGCAATATCCTTTATTGGTTTATTATATTTTTCTTTATAACCGTAGCCACTGAAGCCATGGGCCTGCCTGTGGTAACAATGTGGCTCAGCGGTATTGCCAGCTATCTTCCTAAAATCCTGGCAGCTGTTCTCATAGGAATTTTTGGTATCATTGGCGGAGTGATTCTTCGTGATATTATTATCTCAGCAGCTGCCTCGGCAGGAATCACATACGGAAATGTTTTAGGAAAATTTGCTCAATACGCCATTCTGCTCACAACAATTCTCATAGCCATAGACCAGATCGGTATTGATATCTCATTTCTTATGAGCATCATCATGATTCTTGTCGCAGCTGTGCTCTTTGGAGCCGCGCTCTCCTTTGGCCTCGGTGCCAGAACCTCTGTCAGCAATATTCTTGCCTCATATTACTTACAGAAAACATACAAGATAGGCCATAGAGTAAAAATCGGCGATATGGAAGGCGAGATTATCCAGATTACCCCTACTGCCGTTATTCTCGAAACCCCCTATGGCCAGGTCTGTGTACCGGCCAAACAGTTCAATGAAATGATTTCTGTTATGCTCACAAAGGATCAATCATATGAATCATGACCTTTTGCTCTCATTCGAATTCATAAAAAATCATCCAACAGATGCAGCTCATGTACTTGAGCAACTAAAACCAGAGGAGACAGCATCATTCTTAAAACAAGCCTCGCCTTCCTCAGCCGTCGGTGTTATCAGGCTGATGGATTCAATCCTAGCATCAAGATGCTTGGAAGTAATGGACTCAAATTATTCAGGAGCAATTATCGCAGAGCTTCCCTTTGAGATTTCCTCCCTGTTTTTACGAAGAATGGAGGAACAGCATAAAAAATCTATTCTAGAAACCTTGCCTTTAGATGTTTCAGGGCAACTCAGGCTTATCTTGCGCTATCACGAAGGAACTGCCGGTGCTTTAATGGATCCAAAGGTCTTCATCGTACCAGAAGATGTGACTGTAAAAGAGGGTATAAAGCGATTCCGAAAACATCCCAGACATCTGATTTACTATATCTATGTTGTGAATCGAGACTACGCTCTTGTGGGTCAGATAAACATTCGTGATCTTTTGCTCTCCGATCCTAACGCTTTGATCTCTTCCGTTATGCAGAGAACCATCAAAAATTTATCACCCCATCTAAGCTCTCAGGCCATTCTGGCTCATACCGGCTGGCAGGAATTCCATGTTCTTCCTGTGGTCGATGAAAAAGGTATCTTTCTTGGAGCCATTGGCTATCGAACCATTCGCCGTTTGATAAGAGATGTAGAGGAGCGACGTCAAGCTTCTCCAGAAAATACAGCAGGCAAGGCCATGGGCGAACTCTATTGGCTCGGCCTTTCCGGACTTATCAACTGGGTTGCCTCTGCGGTCAATCCTGAAAAGGAAGAAAAATAGACATCTCTCTAACGCTATTTCTCAAAAAATAAAATCAGGAGATAAGAATATGAGGCACAAGGAGACAAAATCATCAGCAGCAACAAAGGCCCTTATTAAAAAATTTTTCCAGCTCTACCCTGATGAAGCCGCAAGAAATCTCAATAGTCTTGAGACGAGAGAGATCATGCGCCTCTTAAAGGATGAACCCATACCTATAGCCTTGAATATCTTCGAACGATTAGATGCGGATATTGGTGCAGAGCTTATCGATAAGATGGAGGATGAGTTTTTTCGCCAGTTATTTTCTGAAATTGATCCTTCATACGGAGCCGCGCTTTTAGCTCGCCTAAACAAAAAGAGGGTCGAAAATCGTCTCTCCATTTTACCGAAAAACATTGCTAAAGAATTTCAGGAGCTGATGAAGTATCCTCCTGAGACAGCGGGAAATCTTATGGATCCTCGAGTCGCCTCTTTTCGAGCTGATAGAACCATGGAAGAAGTCCTAATAAGGATTCGTACTATGCATGACCGGCGTATTACAGATGTCTGCGTCGTGAATGAGAAGGGAGTTCTTTCAGCAGTAATCCCTCTTCAGGAAATAGCCATCTCTGAACCGAATGTTCAGCTGGGTGATCTCATCAAAACCAGGCCGATCAGCATTCAGTCAATGGCTCCAAGAGATGAGATCGTCCAACTCTTAGAAGAACAAAAACTTGCCAGCCTGCCCGTGGTTGACATAAACGGAAGGCTTATCGGTATTATTCGTTACGATACGCTGGTTACTGCAGCAAAACAGGAGGCGAGCGAGGATATTCAGGCAATGTTCGGTGCAGGAAGAGACGAACGGGCCCTTTCTAAGGCAACCTTTGCCATTCGAAAGCGCCTCCCTTGGCTTGAAATCAATCTTGCAACAGCCTTTCTGGCAGCGGCTGTTGTTGGAATCTTTGAAGAAACTATTGCAAAAATTACTATCTTGGCTGTATTCCTTCCGGTTGTTGCCGGTCAGTCTGGGAATACCGGCTCTCAGGCGTTAGCGGTGACCATGCGGGGACTGGCGCTTCGAGAGATTCGCCTCAGGCACTGGCTTAAAATCGTAAGAAAAGAGTTTATGGTCGGCTTTTTCAACGGATTGGCAATAGCACTCACTACATCACTAGTTGCCTATGTTTGGACAGGCTCAATCGGCTTGCCGATTATCATTGGAACTGCCATGATTATTTCTATGATCATTGCTGGTCTGTCCGGTGCTGTTATCCCTATTCTTCTCCAAACATTTGGTCAGGACCCAGCTCAGTCTTCTTCTATTATTCTAACCACTGTTACTGACGTTGCTGGTTTCTTTAGCTTCCTGGGACTGGCCACAATACTTTCTAGAATTTTTATCATTTAAAATGAAAAATCTTGGGGTAGCCTTCTTTGATAACTTTGCTTTCGCACGCAAGAAAGTTACATTAACCAGACCTAAAATCAGCCCCCTATAAAAATTGTCAATTTCGCTTCAAACTCCCGTGGACAGAGGAATGGAATGAGCTTCTCATAAAGAAAATTAAACAGGTAGTCTTGGTTAAGGATAGCAAACCAAAAGATATTCAAATAGAAGAATGCTTCTCAGAATAAAATGAGGGACTTATTTGCTTTTAACACCCAACCTTTTACAGTATTCACAGAGGAGCAATCTTCCCATGCCAGAGACTCGATTTTTGCGCTTAATTCTTTTTCCTACGCTACACCTCTGCTTATTGTGATAAACTGCAGTATCAGACCTCTTAGAGTGAAACGGGCTAATTTTCATTATATCACCTCTTTTTTAATAATTTTCAATCTCTCTATACAAAAAATATGATACTTTTTTTACTTTAAAGAATAATCTAATTTTTGACAAGCAGAAAATTCTTTTAAAAAATCTTCTATCGTGTATTTTACATCTCTTTGGTCTTTTATCGCAAAAATAATACCTCTAAAATCTAACTTTTGACTTTTTTTATTTTTAAGTTATATTAGTTGCATGAAAAAAATTATCATGTTCACTGGCAAAGGAGGGGTTGGGAAAACAACAACCTCTGTAGCTACTGCTTTTTACCTCTCTCAAGGGAAAAAGGTTGTCTTGGTATCCACAGACCCTGCCGGCTCTCTATCCAATATCTTTAACGTGGAATTCCATCGTGAGGTGATCAATGTGGATAAGAATCTGGATGTCATCGAGCTGACACGGGATGTCATTCTAAAACTCTGGAGGGAGAGTTTCGGAGACGAGGTCTATGCCGTGATTTCCTCCATCTTCCCCCTGGATAAGGATATCCTCGACTATATCGAGGGGGCGCCAGCCCTGGATGAGGAATTCATGCTCTACTATGTGCTGGAGACACAAAAATCGGATAAATACGACTACATTGTCTGGGACACGGCCCCCACGGCTGGGACTTTGAACCTCCTTAAAGCCCAGCATATGTTCTACTCGCATCTGGGAGAAGCACAAAAGCTCTATTTGACCCTGAAGGGTGTTTTTTCAAAGATAACGCGAAAACCTGGCAAGGATCCGCTTAAGCTTATATCCAAATGGAGGGAGCTCACGAATGACGTCCTGAAGATGCTCGCCCAAGACACCTCTGCCTGGCTTGTTTCGAATCCTGAGCGATTGGCTGTGGAGCAGGCTTTATCTATCGGACAATCCATCGGTGAATACGGAATCGAGCTTAACGGCTACATTCTCAACCGCGTATTTCCTGAAGAGGTATGTAATGAAAACGATTTTTTAAAGAAGAAAAGGGAACTTCAACTGCGCTGGCAAAAGAGCCTTATAGAGCGAGCCAATGCCCCTGTAAAGATTATTCCAGAGATGGTCGGGGATATCACTGATAAAGATAAACTCCTTCAAGTAGCCTATATGCTTTACGAGAGTTAAATTCCTCTTGTAAAATATTTTCAATTGTTTCATTTTCTCTTATAAAAGCCAAACAGTAAAAACTCATTGACTAAATCCTACCATTTTGTTAAAAGATATAGATTTAGATTAAAGCCCTGATTTTACCTACCGATTTGATTATCCAGACAAATCTATAATTTTGTTGGTTATATAAAATGAAGGGGTAAAAATTGTTTATTGTCACTGGAGGTGCTGGATTTATTGGGAGTGCTTTTGTCTGGAAGCTCAATTCTGAAGGCATTGATAATATTCTCATTGTGGATGAGCTTGACAAATCTGAGAAATGGAAAAATTTGACTAACAGGCGATTTGTCGATTATATCCACAAAGACGAATTTCTAAAAATGTTGAGCAGGGACAGCCTTCCCTTTACTATAAGTAAAGTTATCCACATGGGAGCCTGTACCTCGACAACAGAGCAGGATGCAGATTACTTAAAGCAAAATAACTACTATTACACTCAAACACTTGCAAAATGGTCTCTAAAAAAAAATATTCGTTTTCTTTATGCAAGTAGTGCTGCTACATATGGTGACGGTTCAGAGGGCTTTTCAGATGATGACAAAACAACGCTGGTTTTACAACCACTCAATATGTATGGATACTCAAAGCACCTCTTTGATCTCTGGGTATTGCGCAACAATCTCTCTCAAAAGATGCTGGGGATTAAATTTTTTAATGTTTTTGGACCGAATGAATATCATAAAGATGATATGACAAGTGTTGTCTTTAAAGCATTCTGCCAGATAAAAAAAACAGGAAGGGTTAAACTTTTCAAATCCTATAAGCCTAAGTACAAGGATGGAGAACAGGTACGCGACTTTATTTATGTAAAGGACTGTGTAGGGGCTATATGGTGGTTCTTGAAAAATCGAGAAGTAAATGGAATTTTTAATCTTGGGACAGGCAAGGCACGTTCATGGAATGACCTGGCAAAGGCTGTTTTCTCTGCGATGGGAAGAGAGCCTAACATTGAATACATAGAAATGCCGGAAACAATTAAGCCGAAATACCAATATTTTACTGAAGCAAAGATGGAAAAATTCTATTCATCAGGATGTCCTGTACGCTTCTTATCTCTTGAAGATGGCATTAAGGATTACGTCATTAATTATCTGCAACAAGAAGATCGATATCTTTGATGGAGTAAGAACTCAGAATGGAAGAAAACAAAATAATATCAAACGGAATATTTACTGAGGAGTTAACATGAAAAAGAATCTTTTTACTAAAAAAGTGAAAACAATTGAAGTAAAAAAATCAAAATCAATTTCCAAGCTTCTCTTGGAAATGTCGCAGACAGGATTTCAAGGAAGAAGATTGGCTGAAGCCTTTAATGTTCTTGAAGAGATGATCAAAGATAAGAACTTAACCATATTCATGGGCTATGCTGGTTCTCTTTCCACTACTGGACAGTGGAAAATAATTAATTGGTTAATAAAAAACCACTTTATCGATATCTTGGTTCCGACCGGTGCAAATATTTCTGAGGATATTGTTGAAGCCATGGGCTCTAACTATTGGCAGGGGAGCAATTTAGTTGATGATGAATCGATTTTCAAAGCGGGCTTTAATAGATACTATGATGTTTATGGAGAAGAAAAAGACTATTTGAAAATGACAGAGACGATTACAGATTTTATTCAAACCCTTGATGAAGACTATAAATATTCTTCAAGGGAATTCCTGTATCTTTTTGGTCTCTGGTTGGGGAAAAAGGGGGTTAAAAGCATCGTTACGGCTGCAGCTGAAAATAAAATTCCAATTTTTTGTCCTGCCATCATAGATAGCCCTTATGGTGATGCTGCTCTTATTGCAAAAAGTAGGGGTTTCAATCTAACCCTCGATTCAGTAAAGGATTATATTGAATTTATGCGCTTGGGAGAAAAAGTCAAAGATACAGGTGTCATTTATATAGGTGGTGGAGTCCCAAAAGATTTCATTCAGCTTTTTGCAGTCACAGGTGACCTCCTCTATCATGATAAAAAAATTCCTGACAGAAAAAATGGCCTAACCCGCCAAGGAACAGATGAAACCTATTATCCCCACAAATATGCTGTCCAAATTACAACAGATTCTCCTCAATGGGGTGGATTATCGGGATGCACCTTTGAAGAAGGACTTTCCTGGGGAAAGGAATCACCAAAAGGAAGATTTGTTCAATGTTATTGTGATGCAACAATTGCCCTGCCTATCATTACACATGCCCTAGCAGAAAAAATAAAGATTAAAAGAAAAGGAACAGACTTGTCTTGGTTATTCAAGATGAAAAAATAAATTTTTTGATCCCTTGCAACTCTTGTTATCTAATGCTCACCTAATTCTATTGTATGAACTTAATATTATTCTATAGATGATTCGAATTACCCAACAAAAGCCTGTATTGCCTTACTTTTTTAAAATTTTTTTAGCTATATCATGTTGGGACAACTGATATGAACATCTTCATTCTAAGTATTATATTTCTCCTAATATCATTACTTTTTTCTATGTTAGGATTAGGCGGAGGGATTCTCTATGTACCAGTTCTTATTTTCTCAAAGATTTCGATACATAACGCTGCGGCTATTAGTCTAAGCATTATTTTAGTTACTTCACTGTCTGCTTTGTTTGTATTCTTGAAAAACAGACTTGTGGATTGGAAATTGGCACTGCTTATTGACCCTCCAACAGATGTCATGGCATTTCTCGGTGGATATTACTCTGTTTACTTTTCTGAGGACATTCTAAAGTTCATTTTGGTTTTCGCACTCATTCTTGCTGCGACATTTATGATGAGAAAGGCTGACCTGAAAACTTATAGCTCTTCAAAAAAGACCTGGTGGATTTGGAACAGAAATTTTAACGGAAGAAGATATGATGTCAATTTAATGATAACCCTTCCGATTACAGCGGGAACAGGTCTTCTTGCCGGTATGATAGGCATTACAGGAGGGATTATTAAACTGCCCCTTATGGTACTTTTATGCGGAGTGCCCATGGATATAGCTATCGCAACCTCTACAGTTATGGTCGCTGCAACTGCCCTTTTTGGTCTTTTTGGCCATGTGCTCGTTGGACACTTTGACTGGAATATCATTATTCCACTGGGAATAGTAGCTTTTATAGGAGGACAAATTGGGAGTAGATTGTCTATAAAGATCGATAAAGAAAAAATGAAAAAGATATTTGGCTTTTTGCTGATTGTAATAGCTATAAAAATACTTTTAGGGATTTTTAACTCTTTTTAGCAATAAAAATAGAAAGGCTTGACCAGCCTCTTCTTAATCTGGGGTTCCAAGAAGGATTATAAACTCTCGAAATAAATCTAAATCAAAGCAGCCGTTCATTTCTGCCTTCATTATTTTAAGGGCTAAAAAAGGTTTTGTAGCAAAGGCATATGATCGATTTGTGGTCAATGCATCAAATACATCTCCAACGCATACTATCTTTCCAAATAGATTAATATCGTCCTTTTTCAAACCTTTTGGATAACCTTTTCCATTGCATCTCTCATGATGCTCTAAAATAGCATGATATGATTCTTCAGGTATCATTTTTGTCTCTCTGCAAATCTCTACACCATAGATAGGGTGTTTTTTCATAATTTCCCATTCCTCTCCTGACAATGACCCACGTTTATTTAAAATATTCTTATCGATCTTGCTCTTTCCAATATCATGCAATATGGCTCCAATTCCTAGTCTGTTTAATTCATCTTTATCCTCAATACCTATTTTTTCAGCCAGTCCTATAGAAAATAAGCAGACATTCACAGAATGGGTATATGTGTAGTAATCATATTTAACTAACTTCAAAAGATCCTTGAAAGTTTTTTTACCTGCCACAAGAAAATTAACGGTATTTTTTACGAGTTCCTGTGTTTTTCTGATATTCGTCCCTACCCTTGGCTCTTCCATCACTTCTTTTACCAACTGACTAGAGTAGAAGTAGAGTATCTTTCCCCTTTTCTCAAAACTTGTCTTTTGATTGGTTATTATTTCTGATAGATTGTCTTCTAAATATTTTTTATATTTTTCTATATCATCTATATCCACATATACAAAATCTGTATCACTCTCAATAAGGTTATCCTTTAACTTTCTACCAAAAGGAATATCCTTGCTTCTGTAGTACACATAGTTACCATTCACAGTTATATAGAGATCAAAATCGGTTACTTTATTAACCAATAAGCTCTCGGTTGGGATCACGAAATATCCATCCTTTTCAGTGTAATACTCCATATTATAGGTCTCTTTTTTAAATTTAAAATTATTCAACTACATATCGTCATTTTTAACAGAAAACTATAACCCCTTTCTGCATGAAAAAAAATAAAAGAGACCAAAAGTTGATGTTTTTTATAAGATTTTGATAGTTTTACGGTTTTTGCTCTTTATTTTTCTTCTAACAGATCAGTTCATCATACAAAACCTGTCAATCAAATAGTATTGACTTTATCTCATCTATTGGTTATTTTTTAAAAGTAATTTTTCTCCTAAAGGAGTCTTTTCTATTTTTAATAAAGTCTGTTTATTTAACATAATAAATTCTTTTAAACAAAATGCCCCTCTTTAAAAAAGAAGAAGGCAAGGTTCAAGAATTAGAAGAGAAGCTTCAATTTCGTGAGAAGCTTAATTATGTAACAAACAGGATTAATTCTGCCAGTAATATCGATGAAATTCTAATTCAATTAAAAGAGGAAATCTTAAGTCTCTTTGATGCCGATAGAATTACTATATATGCTGCTGACCCTATAAATAAGGAATTGTACTCAAAATATATTGTCGGTTCTGAAATTAAGGAGATAAGGGTTCCCATATACCCTTCTAGCCTTTCAGGATATGCAGCTTATAAAATGGATATGGTTAATATCCAAGATGTCTACAATACCACGGAGCTAAAAAAAATAAATCCCAGCTTGAATTTTGATGGAAGCTGGGACCAGAAATCGGGATATAAGACAAAACAGGTATTGGTAGCTCCAATACGTTTTGAGTACAGACTTTTCGGTGTTATTCAATTAATCAATAAAAAGGGTGGAGGTGCATTTACAAAATCAGATGAGAAAAATATTCTTGAAATCGCCAGAATCCTAGGAATTGCCTTTCGAAACCAAGCAAGAATGGTTCAAACCCGTTTCAATTATCTTATCAGTCAGAATATTATTGCTGAAGATGAATTGAAAAAGGCCATTTCTACTGCTAAGGAAAGGGGGAAAGACATCGAAAAAATTCTTATTGAAAATTTTAAAGTCAATAAGAAAGATATCGGTATATCCCTCAGCCAATATTATGGATGTAAGTTTACTGAATTCAGCGATCGCATCATTATCCCAAAAACACTAACGAAGGGACTGAATTTAGCCTATTTAAAAAAGTCGCTTTGGGTTCCCATTGCATTTTCTAATGGAAAAGCAATCATTCTTATCGATAATCCAAATGATCCAAAGATCGGTGAAATAAAAACTCTGATTAAGGCTAAGGAATATGAGTTTCAGATAGCTTTAAAGGACGACATCCTTAAATTTATTAAATCTTTAGAGATGGATGACAGTAAAAGTCAAGCTTCAATCTCAGATCTTCTCGATGAATTGGATGTGAAAAAGGAAGACGAAGACGTAGATATGGAAGATTCTGAAATCGATGAAAACGCAGCAACAATTGTTCGCCTTGTTAATCAGATAATTATCGAGGGATACGAGAAGGGTGCCTCTGACATTCATATCGAACCCAACAAGGGGAAGAAGACCACGGATATCCGTTACAGGATTGACGGTGTGTGTATGAAAAACCTTGAAATACCTTTCAGTCACAGTAAAGCTCTCATATCTAGAATCAAGATTATTGCAAACCTTGATATTGCAGAAAGAAGACTTCCCCAAGATGGTAAGATTAAATTTATATATAAGAAGAGCCCTATTGAACTCCGCGTTGCAACGTTGCCAACAGTTTCGGGAGAGGATATTGTAATGAGAATCCTTACCACTGGTAAATCTTTACCATTAGAGGACTTAAATTTCTCCGAAAGAAATTATAAGCATTTCAAAGAGATCATCTCTAGACCCTATGGTATTATTCTCGTTGTGGGACCTACTGGCTCAGGCAAAACGACAACCCTTCATGCTGCCCTTGCAAGCATTAATACTCCGGAGAGAAAGATATGGACTGCGGAAGATCCCGTTGAAATAACTCAGTACGGCCTTCGTCAAGTAGAGGTCAAACCTAAGATCAAATACGATTTTGCAGCCGCCATGCGTTCCTTTCTGAGAGCTGACCCTGACGTGATTATGGTAGGTGAAATGAGGGATCATGAAACAGCAGAAATCGGCGTACGGGCATCTCTAACAGGCCACCTGGTTCTCAGTACGCTTCATACCAACAGTGCATCTGAGACCATTACCCGCCTTATTGATATGGGAATAGACCCACTTAATTTCGCTGATGCACTCTTAGGTATCCTGGCCCAACGTCTGATTCGTACCTTATGTATAAAATGTAAAGGGTCATATCACCCCACAAAAGAAGAGTTTGAATCCTTGGTAGATGCCTATGGAAAAGAATTCTTTCCTGAGCTAAAAACTGCATATAATGATAAATTCATGCTTTTTAGAGCCAAAGGTTGTGAATTTTGCAATCAAACAGGCTACAGAGGTAGAGCCGGAATACACGAGCTTTTAATCGGTACAAAAAGGCTAAAGAACCTTATTCAGAGCAAGGCTACTATGGAGGAAATCAAGGGGCAGGCTATAAAAGATGGAATGAGAACCCTCTATCAGGATGGTATTACAAAGGTTTTAAAGGGGATAAGCGATCTCAGACAGGTAAGAAGTGTGTGCATGAATCAGTAAAAAGATACTTAAAAATCTTATCCTGAGTTCCTCATCATCTCTTAATCCACCAATAATTTCAAATCAAATTCATATTTAGAAAAAGTTTTTGAATTACCTCTGGTTATTGACGAATCCCCTGTCAACTTATAATATTTATTATGATAAGTCTTTTTTAAAAAACCTGTAGGAGGAGCTTTGATAAAAAATCATAATTTAATTTCATCAGGAATAGTGATGAAGAGAAGATTCTTTTTAAAAATCTTAGGGATAATAGGCCTAGTGTTTACTGCTAATCCTATAATGGCTAGACCTTTAAATATAATGAAATCTTCAGATAAAAAATCTTCTAACCCATTAAAAATAAAGGTTTATTCAGTTCAAAAGAAAGGATTCATCATGACCACCAAGGTAATCAAGACCGAGGCTGAGTGGAAAAAGCAACTTACACCAGAACAATTTCGAGTCACTCGAAAAAAAGGGACAGAACGAGCGTTTTCAGGTGAATATTATGACAACAAGGAAGAAGGAATATACCAGTGTATCTGCTGCGGTAATGACCTTTTTAGCTCAGATACAAAGTATGACTCTGGTACAGGGTGGCCAAGCTTCTTAAAACCTATCTCAGACGCCAACATAAAAACCGAGGTTGATCGAAGCTTCTTTATGCAAAGAACAGAAGTTTTATGTATCAGGTGTGACGCCCACCTTGGCCATGTTTTCAATGATGGTCCACCACCAACTCACAAGCGTTATTGCATTAATTCTGCTTGTCTTAAACTCGTTAAGAAGAGATAAAAGGCAAGATTGGTGTTCCCGGTTGGTCCAATTTGAGTGATTTATAGATATTTTTTAATCTATTTTGGTTGAATCATTCAGCATTTTTAGAGCGAGCTGCCTTTTATCATCGTTTGCCAGATATATCGTCTGAGTTGGGAAGGCAAAGTCAATCCCCTCTTCATTAAACCGACGGAGGATCTCCTGGTTAACCTTATGATTAAAGGCCAAAAAATCCCAATACCTGGGTGGATGATACCAGTAAATCATAATGATGTTTAAGGAGGCATCATTGAATTCGTTGAAATAGACCCTTGGAGGACGCTCAGTGTTCATCCCTTCATGGTTATCTAAAATTTCCTTGATAATCTCTATAGCTCTCTCAACCTTATCCGGAGGAGTATCGTAGGTGATGGTAATATTGCTCAAGCGACGGATGAAGGGGCGTTTGCCGATATTCTTAACAGTCCTGTTCGCCACGACGCTATTAGGTATGGTTACAAGATGTCCCTCCAGGGTTCTTATTTTTGTTGAACGAAAACCCACTTCTTCAACAGGTCCGTCGTGATCCTCAATAACAACTCGATCACCAACCTCAAAGGGTTTATCTGCCAGAATCACGATTGAGCCAAAGAAATTTTTTATAGAATCCTGAGCAGCCAGAGCCACGGCCAAACCACCAATACCCAAACCAGCCAGAAGAGTGGTTATGGGCTTGCCCGATACACTCTCAGCGATCATCAGACCGACTATGATAACAATCGTTACCCTCAGGCTCTTGCGAATTATGGGGACCATCATGTCATCGAGCTTGCTCTTGCTTTTGCCAGTTAATTTGTTGAGAAAATATTCGATAATATCGACGAGATGATAGACAAGATAGGCTAAAGCTAAGATAAAAAGTATGCGGGTTACCGCCTCCACTGTTTTTTGAACCTCAGAGCTTAATTTTAAAAATAGAAAAGAGACGTGAAAACCGGCTGCAAAGAAGAGAAGAACAAGCGGCTTGCCCAAAAGATTAAGAAGGAGGGATAAAAACTCCCGATTTGGCACCTCTTTAAGCTTTTCTGCTTTGCTTTCAAGAATGTAGCGTATCAATCGCCCTGTGGAAAAGGATATCAGGATAACAAGAAAGATAACGATATATCGCCAGAGTTCATTCCCAGCAATCATAAAAGTTTTCGTAAATTCCATAATTAAATCCTCCTAAATTACATAATTTTTTTCGTAAAAAAAATAAATAGCATTTAAAATAATAACTGTCAATTATAATCAACCCTCCGAATATAAAGCCTCTTTTCTTTTATCTTCCTCCGCTTACCCTTATAATCTCTCCTGTAATGTAGTTTGCTCCATCTGATGCAAGGAAAGCCACAACCTCGGCTATCTCTCCTGGGGTGCCTATCCTTTTTAAAGGGATTTTAGAAATGATCCTTTCTAATCTTTCAGGGGTAGAAAATTTATCGTGAAAAGGGGTATCAATAAGCCCAGGGGCAATCGCATTAACTGTAATCCCATAAGGTGCAAATTCCTTTGCAAGGCCAATAGTTAAGCTGTTAACCCCACCTTTGGCAGCAGCATAATGAACAGATTCTCCGGCACTTCCGTGAAAAGAGGCAATGGATGATATATTGATTATCTTACCGCTCTTTTGTTTTACCATTATTTTAAGGACCTCTTTAGAACAAAGAAAGGTTCCCTTCAGATTAACACTCATCACCTGATCCCAGAGTTCTTCTTTACAATCGAGAAATTTTGATCTCTGAATAGGGCTCCCTGCATTATTTACCAATATATCAATCCTTCCAAATTCCTCGATTGTCTCTTTCACCATATCCTTAACATCTCTCTCTATTCCTACATCTCCCTGAATGACAAGACTTTTTATGCCAAGAGACTCTACCTTTTCTCCAACATCTAAAGCCTCTTTTTTACTTTTTAAAAAATTTATGACAACATGAGATCCTCTTTTTGCCAAAGCTAAGGCCGTTGCTCTTCCGATTCCTGTGCTGGCTCCTGTAATAATAGATACCTTGTTTAACAGATTTTTTTCCATTTCTCTCCTCTTTTGGTTTCTGTTGAGACTTTATATTATCTTTGTTTGTTAATTATTTTTATCATGCTTTATTCAATTAATCAAACAGATAAGATTTATTTGAGATTATCTAAAAACTCTCTCATATTTATTAATGAACAATATAAAACAGATTATTCTAAAAGGGGTTAAACAAAAGGTGCAAAAAATTTCCAACAAACAGCTTAAGACCATATGGTGGCTTGGGCACTCTCTGGGCCTTGATGAGGACGATGTGCATGATTTGGTATGGAGAATAACCGGTGACAAGTCAATCAGTCGTCTCAATAGTTTTCAGGGAACAGAGGTAATCAAGGCATTTATTTAAATGGGAGCCCCTGTTCCTGTCCCCAAAACTTCACGTAGATCCACAGATAAGAAAAAAAAGAGATTGAAATTTAAAAATAGCCTCATTTTAGCAACTGATAAGCAAAAGAAAATGATTTATAAATTGTCCACAAAGGTCTTCTGAATAAAGAAAGATGGTTTTAAGAGATGGTTATTGACTAGTTATGGCATCTCTGAAATCAGGACCAACTGGGATGTTACAATGGTAAAACAGGGGCTTTTGAGTCTTATTCGCCAGCAAAAGCATATCAAAAACTAAAGTATCCCAAAACTTCTGTCATGAAACCACTTTATCTAGAGATAAAAATTGTTTTGCACGAGGCTTTCAATCTTCATGATTTCTTCCTGAGTTAAGTCTTTACTATCCCCTGCCTTTAGATTTTCTTCGGCCTGTTGCTCATTCTTGATACCAGGAATAACTACTGATACAGCATCATTTAAAAGCACAAACTTTAAGGCAGCCTGAGCCATGGTTCTATCCCTATTTTCTGTGAGAAACTTGAGTTTTTCTGCTGCCTTGAACATATTTAGTTTATAACCTATTGGCATAGAAGCTCTTATATCGCCCTGTGGAAATTTAGATTTTGAATCATATTTTCCTGTTAAAAAACTATTGGCAAGGGGTTCCCTGGCGATGATGCCAACACCACGACTCTTGGCAGTGGGAAAGAGTTCCAAGAGAGGCTCCTGGTTGAAGATATTGTAAATTACCTGTATGCTTTCAATGTTCCCTATCTTCATTGCCTCTATACCTTCAACAGAATCGAAGATAGAGATACCCGTGTATCTGATCTTTCCCTCTTTTTTTAACCCCTGAAGAGTCTCGAAGACCTCTCCTTCTCTTATTAATGCTCTATTTGGATTATG
>DATKYB010000015.1 GCA_035528715.1 Nitrospinota bacterium
TCAAACTCTTTAAAATTTAGAGGTCGATTATCCAGTGCAGAGGGAAGCCTGAAACCATATTCAACCAAGGTCTCCTTTCGTGATCTATCTCCTTTATACATACCTCCTATCTGGGGGATACCCACATGGCTTTCATCAGCAAAGAGGAGAAAATCATCGGGAAAATAGCTGAGAAGCGTAGCTGGCGGTTCCCCTGGTCTCCTTCCATCCAGATGCCTTGAATAGTTCTCGATTCCTGAGCACGAACCTGTCTCTCTTATAACCTCCATATCAAACCTTGTCCTCTGCTCCAATCTCTGCGCCTCGAGGAGCTTATTCTGGTCTTTTAGTTTTTTTAGTTCCTCTTCTAATTCCTCTTTTATTTTTTCAATCGCCCGAAGCAGATTACTCTTTGTTGTCACATAATGACTTCCAGGATAGATCCTTATCTTGTTTAATTTTCTAAGGACACTTCCCCTTAAAGGATCAATCTCTGAAATGGAATCGACCATATCGCCAAAGAACTCTATCCTTATGGCCTTATTCCCTTCATAGGCAGGAAAGATATCCACAACATCCCCCCTTACCCTGAAGGTCCCTCTGTGAAAATCGATATCATTCCTTTTGTATTGAATCTCAACAAGCCGATCCAGAAGAAGGTCTCTGGAGATCTCCATCTGGTTCTGGAAGAGAAAGAGCATGCCCTGATAATCTTCTGGTGAGCCTATGCCGTAGATACAGGAGACGCTCGCCACGATAAGAACATCTCTTCTCTCCAAGAGGGAGCGGGTGGCTGAGTGCCGCATCTTGTCTATCTTATCGTTAATCGAGGCATCCTTTTCTATGTAGGTGTCTGTTCTGGGGATGTAGGCCTCGGGCTGGTAATAATCATAATAGCTGACAAAATACTCCACGGCATTTTCAGGGAAGAGCTCTTTAAACTCCTCAAAGAGCTGGGCAGCTAAGGTCTTGTTCGGAGCAATCACAAGGGTCGGCCTGTTTATCCTCTCGATGACATTTGCCATGGTAAAGGTCTTGCCTGAGCCGGTTACACCGAGGAGAACCTGATGCTCCAAGCCCTGCTCCAAGCCTTGGGCAAGCTGGTCAATGGCCTCGGGCTGATCCCCTTTTGGTTTAAAATCTGACACTATTTTAAAAGAATTCATATCATTATTTTATCTCAAAGGGATGTGGTTAGCAAGAGTGGGAAGATGTGACTTTCCTGTTCACTTTTAATAAATGTCGCTTTAAAAAAATTTTTAACACCATCAAATAAATTTATCTGAAAGATTGACCTTTATTATTCCTCTGACTGAATTACAGAGAT
Organism: Nitrospinota bacterium; assembly: GCA_035528715.1. Taxonomy (NCBI): domain Bacteria; kingdom Pseudomonadati; phylum Nitrospinota; species Nitrospinota bacterium. Next base: position 1,307 of record DATKYB010000015.1, read on the forward strand.
ATATCTTTTCAGATGTTCTTAAATCATTTAAGGTGATGATATCCTCTTTCACATTTTTTCTCTTCCTCAGGATATACTGACGCATTACCCCATTCAGCAAACCACAATCCACAGGTGGAGTAATGAATTTTCCATTTCTCCTTATGAAAATGTTACTGATGCAGCCCTCTGTAATCTCTCCTCTCTCATTGGTAAAAATCAAATCTGTTAAACCCATTCTTTGTGCTTTTAAGTACAGCTTATCATAGATATCGCGATTGGTTGTTTTATGGAAAAGAAAGATATTTTTGGAATCCATTTTTTTATTGGATAAAGCAATAAATCCATCGTCTTTTTTGCTGATGCCCAGTTTTACATTCTCAATAGAAAATTTTCCACTTTTATCAACAAGAACTCTTACTTTATATCTCTCTTCATTATCTAATTGCTCAGCATTTTGTTTCAGAGAGACGAAAAACTCTTCAGAATCAAAGGAAAACCCGAAATATTCTGCGCTTTGCTTTAACCTCTGTATATGAGGCTTGAGCAGCCAATATTTCCCCTTATAATAGAGGATGGTTTCAAGTAATTTAAATTCCTGCACCACCTCAGTTAAAAACCTCATTTTCAGGGAGCATTCTCTATATTCATCCTCTGCTTTTGAATCCCAGACAATCCCACTGCCAATACCCATAACCCCCTTGTTCTCCTTAATAACAGGTGTCCTGATGGCTATGTTGAACACTGCTTCTTCATAAGGTGATATATAGCCAATTGCCCCCGTATAAATTCCCCTGTGATCCTTTTCTAATTCATTGATGATTTCCATAGACCTGATTTTAGGAGCACCAGTCACAGAACCAGAGGGAAAGAGGCTCTTAAAAATTTCTAAGTATGTTGTTTTTGGCTTTAATTCTCCCTCTACTGTTGAGGTCATCTGGAAAAGGGTTTCATACCTCTCCACTTCAAAAAGCTTGTTTACTTTCACCGTTCCAATCTCAGATATTTTGCCTAAATCATTCCTCAATAAATCGACAATCATTAAATTTTCTGCCCTGTTTTTTTCGCAATTATGTAACAGATTCATATTTTTTCTGTCTTCTGAAAGTGTCCGTCCCCGTTTCATTGTCCCTTTCATTGGACGGGTTATTATTTTGTTTCCAGATCTTCGAAAAAAAAGTTCTGGCGAATAAGAAATGGTGTGGGTATTTCCGCTCCTTATATAAGCAGCATAACTGACCCTTTGTTTTTTTCTCAGGTCATCATAGAGGGCCAAGGGAGAGCCTTGAAATGAAAAATGGATATTCCAGGTAAAGTTGATCTGGTATGTATCTCCTGAACTTATGTAGTTCTTTATCTGTTCTATTTTGCTTTTGTATTCATCTTCGGAAATATTGAGATCAAAACCGCTAATTTCATATGAGAAGCTTTCAGGGAATAAGTTGTTGTATTCTTCCCATTTAAATTTAGAATCTCTCAGATCAATCATACAGGGGTTTTCAAAGACACCAAACCAGATTAAAGGATGGGAAAAGCAGACATTAGAGAGGAGGCTTTTAAGTTTCGTTTCAAATGCATACCCTGCTTCATAGGCAATATATCCTGCGACATATAAGCCCTTTTTTAAAAAACCTTCAATCTCCCTCAATACACTTTCAACCTCGTCTATCTTAGATGTTTTCAATATGCAAAGGGGATGAAGAAAGACAAAAGACTTAAAATTTTCTGAATCAGTTTTAACTGTCTCTAAAATGACAAGGTCTTCGCTACCCTGAATTTCTCTATGAAACAATGGAAATAGTTCTTTCATAATCTTAATAGTGATTCCTTTTAATAAGAAATGGAAATCATTTTATATCAAAGGGGGATACTTTACAAGAGGGGTCTAAAATGACTTTCTTGCTTGCAAAAGCAAAGGAACCAAAAAAGGACGCCCCGCTGCTTTTTTATACGGTCTTTGCCTTCGCTTGCTCGGAGAAGCAACAAACTCGGGCTCTGCCCTCAAACAGTTCCTTCTATCATCCTCGCTCACTCGCCCAATCCCTAAAAAGCAGAAGGGGGATTAAAAAAGAAAAAACTACAAATGAATAATAGGGGAAATTCGGAATAGGTTTTATTGAGTTTTGAATTTGGTCATTTGGATTTAGTTCAATCTGATGAGGATTCAAAAATGCCTTGCTTTAATTTTTCTAGCTGAATTAGTATTTCATCAAAATTATCATTCCTACCAACCATATGGGTAACAAGATGATATTTTGATTCATCACAGGTTTCTACATCGAGTATTTTTTTGATCACTTCTAATGTATCTGTATTAGATATTTTTGCCATATCTCGACCAAGAAGTCTAATGCATGCTAATCGAGCATTTGAACCTTCTTCTATAAACAAAGTTGATTCAGTTTCATATAATCGGTCTAAATTTCCAGCCTCTTCATATTTATTCATTATAAAAAGCAAATCTTCAGCATCTCTTTTTCTCGCTGGATATTTTTCCTTCCAAGATATTAATTTCATAATTGCCAATCCTGGAAGAGTAGGAAGTTTAACATAAAGTTCAGGTTCAGAGCTTAATTTTACATTTACAGAGGAGTCGTAAGCCTCTTTAAAGCCAAGCGTGCTCATAATTATTTCATGTTCTGGGGGCCAACTAATTTTCTTATCTTTATCAGAAATAGGGCCAAAAGGAACTATATCAATGAAAACGTCCTTAAAAATATATCTTTGTTTCTCTTTATCTTTTGAAAAATTATTATTTGATAACAAAGTTTTTGATAGTCTATTAAATTTATCCCAGTTAGCTACTACTATTCCTAGGTCTATATCTCTGGTCATTCGAGGAGACTTTATACCAAAGCAATACTCGAGAATAAAATCTCTGGCTGTTGCTCCAACAATAAAGAAAGGAATATCTAAAGAACTAGCTACTTTATTAAACTCATAAAGGGCATCAACAAACGAGGGCTCAATCTTCTCGGATATATCGAACAATATTTTGTTCATAAATCACCTTTGCTGTTTCAATATTTCTCTGGTCACCAGTTGCCATAAGGTCTGCATAGATAAGTATTGGATGGACAATTTCTTTATAGTCTTGCCAGGTAACAGGTTTCCAAAAACGTTTAAGAATTTCTATATCACCATTAATATCTTTTCTTAATCTATGCTCTAATAACAGATCATTGAGATATCTTTGTCTTGTATAGATAGTAATATTTTGAGGTTTTAGATATCTTGTTAGTTTTAGAGCAGCAACTTCACCACCCCACTGTGCATATTCATAATTAAGAGTTTGTTGTTCCCACCAACCTGGATTACCTCTAAAACGTCCTAATATTAACTTTGGTCTCAATTTTTCTGGATAGTCAACAACCCAACGATTCAATAAATCCTCCTTATTAATCAGCTTATAGCCACGTTTTCCCATTTGTAACAGATAACCCATCTCTTTTAAATCTCTTATAACCCACCCAATAGTGCCAAGAGCAACTTCTGCAACTGTTGCAATATCACGGTATGTCTTGTTTACTAATTCCAAATTACATAAGAAAGCAAAAATAACTTTAAGACCTGTTGGTTTAAAAGCTTGTTTTTGTGGAACCTGCCTGAAAATATCAGGAGGTCTATTCCCTTTAACAAAAATAAAAACAGGCGGCTGATTAATATACGCATTACCTGCTGTATCTATAAATTCTATATTATTTTGTTTTAATTGATCTGCAATATAATCTGTAGCATGGTTAGTCGCAAGCAAGAGAGGATAAGGAAGTCTTTCTTTATGTTGCTTCAGCAATCCGATTAAGGCCATAGTAATATTATTTTTTATCTCTACGCAGAAATTAAATCTCTTGTCATAGGCTGTAATTTGCAATACCTTGTCTATCCTTAGGTTTGGATCAAAATATTCTTCAACTACATTAATTACAAAATTGCCAGGCAAAGCAAAGTTCTCCCTGAAAGCTTCCAGAGCAGCCTCAAAAACTTCATCATATCGATACTTATCCCGCATAAATATCCCTTTTTGTTCAAGATATAAATATGTTCATCTATTGTGAACATATATTTTTTTTGAACATAAGTCAAGTATTTCTTTAGTTTATTTTTTATAATAAATTGTAAATAAATGGATTAAATATATTTGTTCATAATTTCAAAATGTTCACTATTAATGAACAGAATAAATAATTGAACAAAATCTTAGTTTTTTTGTAACCGATTTTTCAGATATTTTCCGAGGTTTAATTTATGATACCGAAATGACAAATGCCTCGCTTGCTTGCCCAATCCCTAAAAAGCAGAAGGGGATTTGAAAGAAAAAACTGCAAGAACCTATTGACCAAATTCCTATTTAAATCTATATTTTACAGTAATACGCAGAAATTTTATGTATAATAATTGTTATACCCAAGGAGCAAAATGGACTTCCCAAAAAAACTCGGTATTCCCGATTATCAATTCAGGTTGATCTTCGGCAAAACCAAGATTGACTATGACGTTGAAAAGGAAATGGTTAACCGTCAAAAGCACGGTTATTCATTAGTAAGCGCAGTTCATTTGCTCGAAAAAGTACTTCTGCCCATCAAGTCAACTCCTTTTGTTACTACCGATGCATTCAAGGAAAATGAGGAAGTCAGGCACATTCACATGGGAGTAGATGACGAAGGAAATGTGGTTTATATGGTTACCACTATGAGATCAGACGAAACAGTAAGGGTAATATCGTTCAGAAGGGCTAGCGAGGAAGAACGGGAGTTGTTTTACTCACTTACAGGTTATAAATCGTAAACCCAACGACCGCTCATAAACTCGTGCCTGTGATGCTGAGCATTAGCCTTAAACTATAGGGGGTAACTTATGAGGTATTTCTTAGCGGGATGCACTTACCAGATTAGAAGTCTAGAAAAATCCTTAGACACGCTTTTCACACAGCTACACGCTGCCTACTTAGGGCCAACTCCATTTTATTGGGAGGAATTCAAACAGATAGCAGTAAGGTTTCTATCCAATACGCCACCCCACTCGGAACTAAATGAAGCCTACTTCAACAATTTCAATCTCGTGTGGAATCAGCTCCTTGTAAGTCGAAGATTCGACGAGGCAGAGACACTTTGGGAGATGGCTCTTGACCCCGCTCTAGAAGTAGAGAAGCGGAAACCTGATCATAAAATCCATAAAGGTACACCGTACTACTTTTGGGGTATGACAGCGATTCTTAGAGGGGATATCGATAAAGGGTATGCGCTGATGCATCAGGCAGTAGAAGAGGATGTCGCGACTACACAAAATCAGTTCCCCGATACTCCAGCATATGCATTAGCTACACTCAACTGGGCTAAGCAAGATCAAGCATTCAGACAGTGGGTTCTGGCCCAAGCGCAATTCCTCGATGAAAAGCAGAACAAGTATTCAACTATCTATTCTCGCCCTTTTACCTTGGAGAACTTCCGACAGCGATTCCTGAGCTCTCCTCCGAGCACCGAGGACGTCTTCCTTTTTGTATATACGGTCGCACGTCTCATGCGGTTAGGCAATGCACCCGAACATACTGTTCAGAGTCGCTTCGCTGGTCAGCTGTTCATGAGCCTCTTCTCAGACATGCTTGTAGTCATCGAATCAGCCTTAAAGTTCAAGAATCCCAACGGAAGATCATTCATTAATCACGCTGAATACCTGTCGCAGAAGGCATGTGATCCAATCTCCAATACTAGACTTAGGGAACTAAATAAAATGTTCAACGACGATTTCGATACAACTCTCACTGAGCTTCTTAATGGTAATTTTAGCTTCCCAGACCAGACGAAGCTTACAAAGCTGCAGTCCGAGATAGCCATTGCTTATGGTTTGCGGAATAGAGCTTTTCATAATACCTCTCCGACACCAGCTATGTGGCAACGATTTTCAGAAATCATGCAGATACTGTTCAATGTCATGTTCACCATGGTCGACTATGTATATGCCTGATCTTTCAAAGAGTGTGGACCCAAAATAGAGAGCGGCTAACAAGACAATCCAGCCGATCTCCTTCGTCGGCGTTTGAGTTCAAACGTTTGGCTTTAGATTTTACTCCCTTTCGATTTTTAGTAGGTGACAAGCAAGAAAATCATGGCTTTTTTAATTCCCCCTTCTGCTTTTTGGGGTTTTTCAAGTGAACGAGGAAAAAAGAGGCGAAGTGTCTGAAGGCGAAGCCAAGTTTTTTGCCTCGCCGAGTGAACGTAGAAAAACCCCGTTAAGAAAAGCAGGGGGCACCCTTCTTTAGTTACCTTTCTTGGGTGAGCAAGAAAGGTAAAAAGGAGTGGTTAATCCTTTAAGAAAATCGACAGAGTGTCCTTCTTTGGTTCGTTTCTTGGACAAGCAAGAAAAGGACATGAATCTCATATGAATCCCGTTGAAATTTTTAAGGAATTGAGAAATAATTATATAAAGAGAACTTTTTATTGAGTGAGAAAATGAAGGATTTAAGGCACAAAAAAATAAACCTCAAAGAGATGATACTCGAAGAGATAACAGATTTTGTCTTAAGCCTCGGCGAGAAAGGCTTCAGGGCAAAACAGATATATCAGTGGGTTTTTGAGAAAAGGATTTCAAGCATTGATGAGATGCACAATCTCTCAAAGGATTTTCGGGAATTGCTGAAAGAAAAGGCTTTCATCGGAAGAATAGAAAAAATCAAGGTTCTGGAATCCTCTGATGGTTCAAAGAAATATCTTTTTGGTCTTGAGGATGACAGGGTAATTGAGAGCGTTTCCATGCCCGATAAAAAAGGATTTACGCTTTGCATCTCTTCTCAGATAGGTTGCCGTTTCGGATGCAGGTTCTGTCTTACTGGAAAAGAGGGATTTACACGAAACCTGAAATCATGGGAGATTGTTGACCAAGTTTTATCCATAAGAGAAGATATCGAGGAGAAAAGCCAGAACATCGCCATTATGGGTATGGGTGAACCGCTCGATAATTACGACAATGTGATAAGGGCTGTAAAACAGATGATGGCAAAGGAAGGGATGAACATCTCTCCTCGGCGAATCACGCTTTCGACCGCAGGGTGGATCCCGGGACTCAAGCGCCTGAAAAAAGAGGGGCTGAATATCAACATCGCTGTTTCCCTGAATGCAACGGAGAATGAAACCAGAAATCTTCTCATGCCGATGAACAGAAAATATTCTCTGGTGCAGCTTCTCCAGACCTGCCGTGAGTACCCGCTTGCTGAAAGAAAGAAAATCACCTTCGAATATGTCCTTGTCAAAGATGTAAATGACTCGATTGAGGATGCGACAAGGCTGGCAAAGCTTCTTGGAGGGTTGCGATGCAAAATCAACCTGATTCCTTTTATCCCCTTTGAGGAATCGCCTTTCAAAGCCCCAACCGAGGAAAGGATTCTTGCCTTTCAGAATCATCTCATCAAAAAGAATTTTACTGTAATGCAGCGGAAAAGCCGAGGATTAGACATCGGAGCGGGCTGCGGTCATCTGAGGAGCTCTTTTGTAAAGCACTCTTTAGAAGAGGCAAAAGATTAATACGCTCCTAACCAATGAAAAATAAGAAATTTTTTATTATTCTTTTTCTCTGATGCAAGCGAAAGCCTTTTCAGTAATTTTCATTTCTCCTGCGGCAGGATACCGGAAAAGGTAGACAGGGACAACCCCTAGGGCTTTTCTGGAACTCCTTCTAAAATATCTTTTTTTGTTTCTTCTGATTTTTTGGTAGTTAACAAGCGAGCAAGAAATTCCGTTAAAAAAAGCAAGGGGTGTCCTTTTTTGGTTCGTTTGCTTTCGCAAGCAAGAAATGAACAAAAATTTATCTATTCTTTTGAGCAGACATAGGTCATGGCTGTTATCTCTTTCTCGTAGCTTTTTTTCACAATCTTAAAACCAGCTTTTGTGATTAATCCCTCCATAATCCAATCAAGTGTTGAGTATTCATCTCTGATATGCGTCTCAGTCTGCACAGAAAGCCTCTTGTCTTTTTTTTTGATTTTATCAATCACCCCTTGAAAAAAGCTATTGTAATCCTCAATGTCTGATGGGAAGACCGCATCCTTTAAATAAAAGAGTCCCCCTTTTTTTAAAATCTTATAGACGCGGCGAAGGGCAATCATCTTCCAAAAATCAGGAAGATGGTGCAACGCAATCTGCGATATGACTGCATCCAACGCTTCTCCTCTGTGCTCATAGGTCAGAAACCCTGCTTGATAGAACTCAATATTATCCCTCTTCTCTTTCTTTGCCTTTTCTTTTGCAAACTCAAGCATCATTTTTGACACATCAATCGCATAGACCTTTTTGCAATGTCTGGAAAACTCAATGGCAAGCTCTCCTGTTCCTGTGCCGATCTCAAGAATAGTCTGCTCTTTGCTGAGGTTGATATCCGAAATAATCTTTTTAATTTCCCCCTTTATATTTCGTATTCTCTGCATATGCTTATCATACGCCAAAACTTCATCCATGCTTGCGTAATCCACTCCCACCTGTCTTAATTCATCGTAATACCACTTTGGATAAGAACTCATAATATTTCTCCCTGTTCGTTTTTTCTTATTATAAAAAGAGGAATGCATGTTTATCAATGAAAAACTCCTCTTGATAGAAGCCTAACAGATTACAATTCCCCCTTTTGATTTTGAGGTAGGTGACAAGTGAGCGAGAAACCGCAAAAACCTATTGACTAAAATGTCTATTTAAACCTATATTTTATGCTAATACACAGAAAATTTTTTGTGTATTAATTATTATTACCATAAGTAGGGAGATACATATGGGACATTTTGATGATGCAAAAAAGCTTGTTCTTGATTGCAAGGATACATTGGAAGAGATTAAGTCAACCTATGAAGAATCTCTAAATGAGCGTAATATCAAACCGAAACTCTTAATAAGAATAAAGAACTTTATGGAAAACCTACGCTCAGCCTTAGATTTTACAGCTCATGGTTTGTTCGACAAATATGGCGATCAAACCAAAGCGGGCTACAATATCTATTTCCCTTATGCGTGGGAATGTCTTGATTTAAAAGGCTTTAATGCGAAAAAGCTAATTGAGAAATGCATCCCAGGTCTATCTAGTTCTCGTCCTGATATAGCCTCAAAGATAGAATCCTATCAGCATTTTTCAGACCCCAATAATGCATGGTTGCCAAAATTCATGGACCTTAATAAAGCTAACAAGCATCAAAATCTCACACCTCAAACCAGAAAAGAAGTTAAAGAGCTTAGGATATCATCAGGAAATGTTGGTATGAAGCTTTCTGGTGGGGCATCCATCAAGATATCGGGGAATGCTCAGATCAGAATGGGTAATGCAATAATTAGAGGCAATCAAACAATTTCACCAGAAAGTCCAGCACAAATATTTGGGCCAGCAAAACAAGAGGTAATCACTTGGGTATCATTCCATTTCACTGATAATAAAGAGCCAGTAATTCCTCTTCTAACAAATGCATTCAATGGTATTGAGAAAATAGTCAATGAGCTTTCGGCAGTGTAAATAGGGGCTAACATATCGCTGCAGAGGACGCTGTAAACTGCGCCGCTGAGCTTACTCATTAGATTTCAGATTTATCCCCCTTTCAATTTTTAGGTAGGTGACAAGTGAACAAGATGGAAAATCTTTTGGCAATATCTTCATGGAGCGGTGGCAAAGATAGCTGTTTTGCTTGTTATAAGGCGTTGAATAGTGGTTATAAAATAAAATATCTTTTGAATTTTATATCCAGAGAATACAAGCGTTGTTGTTTTCATGGTATAGAAGCTGAATTACTTAAACTACAAGCGAAATCAATAGGGATTCCTCTTATCCAGAAAGAGGTTAGTCCTGATATGAAGAAGTATGAAGAAGAATTCAAAGAAGCTGTAACTGAACTAAAAGCCAGAGGCATTAAAAAAATGGTTTTTGGAGACATATATTTAATAGATCATTTAAATTGGGTCGAACGAGTCTGTAAGGATTTGGAGATCCAACCATTACAGCCATTGTGGAATATCCCACCCTACGAAATTACAGAAGAGTTTATTCATATGGGATTCGAATCAATTATTGTAAGCTGTAAATCCGATATTCTTGGCAGGGAGTTTATTGGAAAACTTATAGATAAAGATCTATTAGATGAGCTTAAAAAGAAAAATATATGTCCCAGTGGCGAGAACGGTGAATTTCATACTTTTGTAATAGATGGGCCAATATTTAAAAATAGAATTGAAATAATTGAGAGCAAAAAAGTTCTTAAAACAGGGTTCTGGGAATACTGGTTTTTGGATATTAAAAAGTTTCAACTAAAAAGAAAGGAGGTATAAAAAATCTCGGTTCCCCAGATAGGCAAAGAAAATGGAGGTAAGTTCCCTTCTGCTACCCCCCAACAAAAATATTTTCCTTTGGATTTTTTTCTCTTATTTTCTATAATCATCCATATGAAAAGACCTCTCGCTACATTTATTATCGTACTTGTATTGTTTTTCAGTTTAAACCACTTTGCACTCGCCTCGGAACTCCTGCTCAAAGATATTCGCTTTGAGAAGGCGGCTCAAGGCCAAGAGATGGTCTTTTTTGAATTGAGTGATTTTTATACACCGGAAATCTCTACATTAGAAGAGGAAAGGCCGAGGGTTGTCTGCGATTTCTTTAATATCAAGATCAAAGATTCAATCAAAAAAGAGATAGTGACAAATGGAGAATTCATACAGCGTATACATGTTGAAGTCCACTCATCAGAATCCAAAATCAGAATCGTTCTTGATTTGGTACCACAACACAAATATTATGTTCGGCAGAAATTTTTCATGGAAGAGAAAATCTTCGCCCTTATTGTGGGTATTCAATAATATATCAATTCCAAATGAATTCTTCATTTTGTTTTTTCCTCTTATTTCTTTCTATTTAAATCCCCCCTTTTGATTTTTTGGGGATGCGGCAAGCAAACGAGATAATAATCAGAAAACATATTTAATTGAAAAGACTATTCCATCAAAGGTTACACTGTCTCCTTCATCAACTGCCTTCGCAGTGTGGACATCATCGACATATGCCTTTTGAGTTAATACATCTGTCCAATAGGAGATAAGATAACCAAGCCTAAACTCTAAATCAGGTATGGGAGTCCACCCCAGACCTATATCCAATTCATAGACAGGGAAGACGCTCTCATACTCACTTGTGGTATGAGCCCAGACTGAGGTATTGTAGATATCTTTATATTTAGCATCCGTATTACCGACTAATAATGAGATTGCTCCATCCACCTGAAAATAAAATTTGTCATTAAAAAAACTGCGTTTTCCCATTACCCCAACTTTTGGACCGAACATATTCGTTTCTATATCGCTTGTAACTCTTTCCGTGTCTGCACCACTTTTGTAAGTAGCAGATAAATACTGATCAATCCTTGCATATCTCAATCCGATTAACCCGCTTGTGGTAAGTTTCCCGCTCTGAAACAAAGGCCTCATATATTCCAAGTCGATTACATCCAATTCATAATCTAAATGAGCAGATGCTGAATCAGCTAATTGAATACCACCTGGAAGAGTCAAAAGAGCATGCAGGGCTCCTCCTGATGGTTTGGTGATACTGAAATCCTCATCACTATCAAAACGCCAATAAGATGAAGATAATCGGCTATTATTCTCAAATTGATATCCCAGTGTATATTTTCCTGAAACAGTTGAAAATGTATCGAACTCTATGCCTCTTGCAGGCCCTTCGGGATCCCAGTCAGTATTACTATCAGGTATTGCTATATCAATGTCATTTCCCCTTGGAGTCAGAAGTAAAAGTTTTGCATCAAAAAATAAACCAGTATCATCAGCTTTTTTCGGCACTTTAACTGTAGCCTGCAATTCCTCTTTTATTTTCTCCTGCTCTGACATTCTTTTCTTCAAATCTTCAAGTTTCTGTTCATTCTCTTTGATCTGATTCTCCAAGCTTTTGATAACCCCTTTTAAATCCTCTTCCTCAGCCTGAGCAAAAGACCTGGTTAATCCTAAAATTAGGAAAATCATAAAAAGAGATAATGTAAGAACTGTAACTTTTTTCATAGATGCTCTCCTTTTTTATTGGTTAACTGGACAAACAAGAAATATAGATTTTTTTACTTATATAAACTCTCCTGCAAAACTTGGATTAAAAAAAAGAAAAACATAAAATAGTTTTACAGTTTCACCTCCTTTTTTATTTAATTGGATTAAGAAAATAGAGACAAATAAAGATTACTTAAGAAAATACTTTGGCAAGAATAGGGTGCTCTGGCATCTTTACCTCCCTTTCCAAAAGATAATCGTTAAACGAAGATTCAGACCCAAGAGGAGAGTCTAATGAGATTATTAAAAGGAAGGAAAATCAAAGCGCAAAAAAATATTTGCTATCAAAGCAAAGCTATGGTGTTAAATCTGATAAAAAGCTTCAAACATCCCCTCCTTCCAAATCAGACACTTTTCTATCAAAAAGGTAGGATTGAGTCAACATATTTTTCCAGTTTTTTTTTGATTTTTTGGGGATGCGGCAAGCAGAGTGAGAAAATCATGGCTTTTTTAAATACCCCTTTTTTGGACAAGCAAAAAAGGGACAATCTGTCTAAAAATCCCTATTGTCTTCCAAATAAAATTCCTGTATATTTCCCCTGTTTTTTGTTTAATTTTGACTCAAAGAAATGAAAGATAAAGATATAAGTAAAATTATAGAAATACTTAAAAAAGAGCTCAATAAATGGAAGCTGCCCATTGTCACTGAGGTAGCTGAAAAGAAAAAAGACCCCTTTCGTATTCTCATAAGCTGTGTATTGAGCCTACGGACAAAGGATGATACGACAAGGGGCGCGGCCATGAGGCTCTTTGAGCTTGCGGACAATCCCGAAGATATGCTCAGGCTCAAGAAGAAGATTATTGAAAAAGCGATCTATCCCGTTGGCTTTTACAGGAACAAGGCAGAAAATATTCTTGAGATTTGTGGAGCCCTCATAAACAAATATCATTCTAAAATACCGGATGAAATTGATGAGCTTTTGAAATTAAAGGGAGTGGGAAGGAAAACCGCAAATCTCGTGGTAACGCTTGGATACAATAAACCCGGGATATGCGTGGACACCCACGTTCACAGGATTTCAAATCGGTTTGGATATGTGAAGACAAAAACCCCTGAAGAGACCGAGAGGGCACTTCGGAAAAAACTTCCAAAGAGATACTGGATTATCTATAATGACCTTCTTGTTACTCATGGACAGAATATATGTAAACCCATATCTCCGATGTGTTCGAGGTGTTCTATAGAGAGGTACTGTGATAAAATCGGCGTAACAAAACATCGATAAGGGGTTATCATCACTCATGCAAAAAAGATTAAAATCCATTCTCTTTTTTCTCATCCTGTTTTCTCTTTTCATATCGAAAGGAAACAGCGCTGAGATATTAATCAATGAAAAAGGGGAATGGGAAAGGTTAATCTCAGGACTGGAATATAGAATCATCAAAATTACAGCAGAGAAGGGCCCTTCGGATATCTTTTCACTGAGGGTTAATCCTAAAAAACTCGATATCAGAATCTTAGACAGCAGAGATTACGGTCAAAAAAGATTAACGGTTAAGACCATGGCTATGAATGCCGGTGCGATTGCAGTCATCAATGGGGGCTTCTTTGATACGGATGATAATCATTTAGGCCTCCTTATAAGGGACGGAAAAGTAGTAAGCCCTTATAAAAAAAGGGATTGGGGCATATTTATGATGAAAGATGGGAAGCCATATATCATTCACTCGAGAAAATATGATCAAAGTAAAGAGATAACCCAGGCTATGCAGGTCGGTCCCCGATTGATTTCCAGAGGAAGGATCATGAAACTCAAAAGACAATTCTCAAGAAGGTCTGCAGTAGGAATAGATGATAAAGGATGGATCGTCTTTCTTGTTTCCGGGAAAACCGTGGATGGAGGGGTAATGAGTCTCTTGGAACTCGCAGAGCTTATGGGATTACCTGAAGCCAAAGGCGGTTTGGGGTGCAAGTACGCTCTTAATCTTGATGGGGGAGCTTCTACCCAGCTTTATATGAAAATTAATAATTTTAGACGCGATCTTCCGGGTGGGTGGGCTGTATCAAACGGCATTGGAGTTTTTCTAAAATAAATCAAACACCTTCTTTCTCTAAATCATCAAAGTTAAGGCTTTCATCATCGGATAAATCGTCAATCTCAGGAAAATCATCTTCATTAATAGAACCTGCCTCTTCTAAATCTTCTGACTCTTCTTTATGAATATTAATCTTTTTAGAGACCTTTGCAGGTGTAATCTTGAATTCAGTCTCTGGCATCTCTTTTTGATTCGCATTACACTTTGGACAAATGGGCTCAGGTTTTCTTAAATCGTAAAATTTACATCCACACTTAAAGCATGTATATTTCTTTCCATATTTTGATATATCAATCTTCATAACAACCTCTTAATTGTAATTTTTTAGAAAATCACCAAATATTTCTCGTTTTTTTGGAAATGTAAAGAAAAAAAAAGAAAATTTCAACTATTATTTTAAATTTTTTTATGCTATAAAATTTAAAAAATCTGAGGAAAAAATGTCTGTCATTACCGTATCAAGAGAGCTCGGAAGCGGCGGAGGAGAGATAGCTAAAGGGGTGGCTCAAAAACTCTCCTATAATTATGTGGATAGAGAGATAATTCTGGAAGCAGCCAAAAGCTATTCTGTTCCCGAAAAAAAATTGGAAGAGGTCTTTACCAAGCGGCCAAGATTTATAGAACGATTTGTTGAAGATCAAAGGATTTACCTGATATTCATCGAGGATATTATTTTAAAGTTCGCCCTAAAAGACAATATTGTCATTGTAGGGAGTGGGGGACATATCAGCCTGAAAAATATAAGCCACGTTCTCAAGGTGAGATTAACTGCCCCCCTTCCCAAGAGAGTAGAGACAATTATGAAAAGTAAGGAATTGGACAAAAAAAAGGCTGAAGAAATGGTAATGAAGAATGACAAAGACCGAATGTCAAGGATGCATTATCTGTATGATATAGATTGGAGAGACCCTACTCAATATGACATTGTCATTAATACGGAGAGTTTAACTCAAGAATGTGCCATTGATATGATTATCAATACGATTAAAAGAGAGGATTTTACACCTACAGATAAGTCCAGAAGAGCTTTAGAAGATAAGGCTCTTACTTGCAATATTAAGGCAAGATTAGCAACCCATCCTCTCATAATAATGTCCAATATAGATATAATGACCGAAGAGAGAACCGTAACCATTACGGGTAGTGTTTTTAGCGGTAATGAAAAGTCCCTGGTTATTGAAACGGTTAAAGAAATCGTTGGGGATAACTATATCGATAATCTTTCCATTGTACACCCTCCCCAAGGGGATCTTTTTTAACCCCTATCCTCGATAATCTCTGAAAGAGAATTTTTTCCTCTTATAATTTTCCTGAATTTTCTAAATATTTCTCAATAATTGCCGATAATATTTAAAAAGGGGTTATAAGTATGCTCGTTAAAGAAAGAAATGAAAAGACCAAGCGCATTATAGATAAAATCGAGGGTCTTCCTGTATTACCTCTGACAGTTAAAGAGGTTATAAGTCTTACAGCAAAAGCTGATTGTTCAGTTGATCAGATTGCCGAAGCGATTGATCCTTCCCTGGCTATAAAGATTCTGCAGGTGGCCAATTCTCCTTATTATAGAAGATACACCAAGGTGAAAAATCTCGAACATGCCATCTCTCTTCTTGGTTTTAATATAGTCAGAGACCTGGCTTTAGGGATATCACTCAT
>DATKYB010000016.1 GCA_035528715.1 Nitrospinota bacterium
GTTTATGCTTATGTTTTTATTACAATCCTTCCTGGATGGTTCGGCCTTAAAGGGAGTATCGTTGACATCACCATAGGCCAGATTGCGAAGAGTGTATTTATCTATCTTGGTATCCCCTTTATAGCAGGGATCATCACCCGATTCAGCCTTATAAAAATCAAGGATAAGGAGTGGTACGAGACGAGATTTATTCCTAAAATCAGCCCTATTACCCTGATAGCTCTTCTCTTTACCATTGTGGTGATGTTTTCGCTAAAAGGTGAATATATTGTCCAGCTTCCATTTGATGTGGTCCGTATCGCTATTCCCCTTATGGTCTATTTTATTTTGATGTTCCTCGTCACATTCTATATGAGTAAGAAGGTAGGGGCTAATTACAAACAATCTACAACTCTCTCTTTTACCGCAGCCAGCAATAATTTTGAGTTAGCCATAGCCGTAGCTGTATCTGTTTTTGGCATAAATTCTGGGGTAGCCTTTGCAGCAGTTATTGGGCCTCTAGTTGAGGTTCCTGTACTTATTAGCCTAGTGAATGTGGCCTTATGGTTTAAAACGAGATATTTTAATGAGGTTGAAGAGGCCATTTCCATAGGTGCAGAGGCTGGAAGCGAGTAAAAAAATTAAAAAGAAATTGATTTTATGGTTAACAAAAAAAGAATCCTTTTTCTCTGCACTGGTAATTCATGCAGAAGCCAGATGGCAGAGGGTTTTTTACGGTCCTACGCTGGGAGCGAGTTTGATGTATTCAGTGCTGGAACAGACCCAAAAGAACTAAACCCTCTTGCAGTAGGGGTCATGAAGGAAAGAGCTGTTGATATCTCTGGTCAGCGTTCTGAATCCGTTGATGAATTTAAAAAAGAGAGGTTTGATTATATTATTACGGTATGCGATAGGGCAAAAGAGATATGCCCTTTTTTTTCTGGAAAAACAGAAAGAATCCACTGGAGCTTTGAAGACCCAGCAAGCGCAAAAGGGTCTGAGAAAGAGAGAATTGATGTCTTTAGAAGCGTAAGGGATGAGATAGATGAAAGCATAATAAGCTTTCTGAAGGACAAGACTTCTTGCTGACATCACAAAATATTACCTTTCAGCAATAACACCTTTTAATGAGAAATTTATGAAGATAGCGGATTTTGAGTTTAACCGAAGAGAACTAGCAGGTTCCATGGGGGATTTCGGAACCCTTGTTCCACTTGCTGTCGGCTATATTATGGTAAACGGAATGGATCCCGCAGGGCTTCTTATTATGATGGGTTTGGCAAATATTGTTACAGGTATCATTTACAGACTGCCCATGCCCATAGAACCGAAAAAGTTGATAGCGGTTGTTGCTATTGCCCAGAAGTGGTCTCCAAGCCTCATCTATGCCTCTGGTTTTGGAACAGGACTCGCTTGGCTTTTAATGTATATCACAGGAACAATTGACAAGATAAGCAAAATAACTCCAAAAAGCGTGGTCCGGGGAATACAGGTCGCTCTTGGTATTATGCTGGCTTACGAAGGATATAAAATGGTCTCCACTGGATGGCTTTTGGGAATCATTGCTGTGCTCATTGTCATCTTTTTAAGAGAGAACAAACATGCCCCTGCTGCTATTGTTCTTATGGCTCTTGGTGTTTTTGTTGTTGGAATAAAAGGAGAACTTCTCAATTCTTTGGATTTCGGAATCTCTCTTCCTCCTATGGCTACCTTTACACTTAGCGAGGTTTGGGAATCTCTTGTCTTGGCTGGTTTTGCTCAAATACCTTTAACCATTGCTAATGCTGTTATTGCAACGGCAGCCCTTATTAAAAGTTACTGGCCTGATAGGCCTGTACCGGAAAGGAAACTGGGACTTAATATGGGAATAATGAATGTGACCGTTACCTTTTTTGGAGGGATGCCCATGTGTCACGGTGCAGGCGGACTGGCAGGCCAGTATTATTTTGGTGCCAGGACAGGTGGGACAAATATCATTGAGGGTGCAATAGAGATAAGCCTTGGTCTTTTTTTGGCTAAATCGATTGCTAAATTTTTTAATGTATTTCCATTAAGTATCCTTGGAGCCATGATGTTTTTGATTGGGTTAGAGCTGACCAAATTTGTAAAAGACATTAAAAAGGACGAAATTCTTGTTATGGCCATAACAGCAGGATTATCTCTTATAATGAATATGGCCGTTGGATTTTTGAGTGGATTAGTCGTATATCATCTTTCACAAAGATTTAAAAAATAAACAGTCCATAAAATCAAAAAAAGGCTTTTTTTGATTTTTAGAGCTCGGTAAGCGAGAATGAAATTTTAGACAAAAAAACAACGATCTTGCTCAAACTGGCAGCCTCTATGGCCTTTGGGTGCATTTTTTTAATGAAGCATAACTTTAGCGTGGCTAAAGAAATAGGAATTACTGATGATGAAATAGGTGTGGCTCAGGCGATAGTAATGTCTATTTCCGGCGGGAGAGTTTCCAACCAGTTTCGTGAAGCTCGAGAAAAGAAATAAAAAATTTTATAGGTAACGAAAGGAGAGATGTGACGTGGACTGGGAGGATGAATGGAAACCTTTAGTCGTGATTTTGGCAGTATTTCTGTCTTTCTTCTATCTGCCTATCGGAACAGGGCGTTTTGACAATGCAATTATGGAAGCCTTGCATCTTACCAAGTGGTATGCAGAGGAACACGTTATACTCTGTCTTGTACCTGCCTTCTTTATCGCAGGCGCAATCGCTGTTTTTGTAAGCCAGGCTTCGGTTATAAAATATCTGGGTCCCAAAGCCAATAAGATTTTGGCTTATAGCGTTGGATCAGTTTCCGGAACAATCTTAGCTGTATGTTCTTGTACTGTTCTTCCTTTATTTGCTGGGATCTATCAAAGGGGTGCTGGTTTAGGGCCAGCAATAGCCTTTCTTTACTCAGGCCCGGCTATCAACGTTCTTGCTATTATTTTAACAGCACGCGTCCTGGGTCTGGAACTCGGTATTGCAAGGGCTGTGGGAGCCGTTGCTTTTAGCTTTATCATTGGGCTTCTTATGCATTTTATCTTTAGGAAAGAAGAAATAGAAAAGGCTAATAGCAATCTGGCTATGCCGAACAAGGAGGTAACCCGCCCCCTTTGGCAGACTTCCATATATTTTCTGGCTATGATTGCTATTCTTGTCTTTGCCAACTGGGGGAAACCTGAGGAAGCCAAAGGTTTTTGGTATGCTATTTATTCTTATAAATGGAGTATCACTGGTCTGGCCTCAGCATTCTTCGCGGTTCTTCTTGTTATCTGGTTTGGGCTTAAATGGTTGAAGATTCTGCTGGCTGCAGTTCCAACAATTATTTTGGCAATCCTTTTTCCCCATAGACCTCTCATTCCCTTCTCTGTTGCGGTGATTGGCTTTTCAATAATCATAAGCCTTAACAAAGGTGAGACAGAAGAATGGTTCAAATCATCATGGGACTTTGCAAAACAGATCATGCCCCTTCTTTTCTTTGGTGTTTTAATAGCCGGGGCACTTCTTGGTCGACCAGGAAATGAAGGCTTAATCCCATCTGAGTGGATCAGCGGTTCTGTTGGTGGGAATTCAATCTGGTCAAACCTTTTTGCTTCTGTTGCCGGGGCTTTTATGTATTTTGCGACACTGACCGAGGTTCCAATTTTGGAAGGGTTGATTGGAAACGGGATGGGAAAAGGACCGGCACTGGCTCTGCTGTTGGCTGGCCCGGCTTTATCTTTACCAAATATGCTGGTGATACGGAGCGTTATTGGGACTAAAAAAACTGTAACTTTTATAACTCTTGTAGTTATCATGGCTACAATTACTGGAATGCTTTATGGGGCTTTCTTTGAGTAAGGGGCTTAAGATGAAAATTGAAATTTTAGGTATTGGCTGTTCAAAATGCAAAACACTTGAGGAGAATGTAAAAAAGGCCTTAGTAGAATTAAACATCCACGCTGATATTTTTAAAGTGGATGAAATTCATAAAATCATTGAGTATGGTGTAATTGCAGCACCTGCTTTGGTTGTTGATGGAGAGGTAAAATGCTCTGGAAGAGTGCCATATACTGAAGAAATAAAGAAATGGTTGAAATAAGATGAAAAAAAAGAAACATTTTATAATACTTTTAATGGTTGCTTTTGTATCTAGTATGCTTGTTCTTTCAGGCTGTTCAGAGAATGCAGAAACTAATATTGCTAGCAGTATAACAGAAGAGAAAAATTCGAAGTCAGATAAAAAAGCTAAAAAATCCCTAGTCCAGAAAGTCGAATTAATTCATTTTCATGGAACTTATCAGTGTTACGCATGCAAAACAGTTGGAGCATATACCGAAGAAACGCTCAATAACTGTTTTGCTGATGAACTAGAAGAGGGAAAGATAATATTCAAGCACATTAATGTATATCTTCCTGAAAACAAGGAGATCGTATTTAAATATGGTGCCACTGCTTCTTCTTTGTGGTTAGGTATTTATGACCAAAAAGGGTTTCACAAAGAGCATGTTGTTAAAGTCTGGTATAAAATAAATAATAAGATGGCTTTTATGAGCTATCTCAAAATGCTTATAGATAAGAGATTGAGGGGGGATTTCAGCTAAGATGAATCTCATGTCCTTCATGGAAGCTATGGGCACAAGCAAAATTCCTGTAATTGCATCCTTCTTTTTAGGACTCATGACGGCCATAAGCCCATGCCCATTAGCTACAAATATAGCTTCAATCGCTTATATTTCAAAGAGGATTAACGACAGAAGGCATACTCTTCTTGTCGGCTTTATCTATACACTTGGGAGAATGTTTACATACATAGTGATTGCATCCCTTGTTGTATTTATTGGATTAAACATTCAGGCAATTTCTTTGAGTTTGCAAAGATATGGAGAGAGGATAATCGGTCCTTTTCTAATAATCATGGGTTTAATAATGCTTGATACTTTTAGGATAAACTTGTTTAGCGGTGGTGGTCAGCTTAATTCCTTAAAAGAGAGATTATCAAAAAAAGGGGTTTTTGGTGGTTTTTTTTTGGGCGTGGTATTTGCCCTATCATTCTGTCCCTTTAGCGCAGTGCTATTTTTTGGAATGCTTATACCGTTATCATTAAAAACAGGTGATCCGATAATATTACCGTCGGTTTTTGCATTCGGAACAGGACTTCCTGTGATTATTTTTTCTTTTATTCTTGCTTATAGCGTTTCTAAATTGGCCAATATAGTCAATAGGGTGCAGGTTTTTGAAAGCTGGATGAGAAAGGTGGCTTCTTTAGTATTTATTATTATGGGAATATACTATTCAATAACCCAGTATTTACTTAGATGAAAGATTTTAAAAATATTAATAGCTCATATTAGGACAAGTTTTGTTTTTGAACTCATAATTTATGAAAGGAGGTGATTTTAATGAAGATAAAGATATTGGGCCCAGGTTGCCCTAATTGTCAGAGAATGGAAGAAATGGCAGCAAAGGCTCTCAACGAGCTCAATGCAAAAGCTGAAATCGAACATATCAAGGATATGAAAGAGATATCTAAATATGTAATGGTTACACCTGGCCTGGTAGTCAATGAAAAGGTGAAACACGAGGGAAAACCCCTCCCAACACCAGAAAAGGTAAAAGAGTTAATAAAGGAAGAGATATAATAAGATAAAAAGATGAGTTTCTCTATAGAAACAGTTGTCAAGGGGATATTTTGTGCCATTGATTTTCAAAAAGTTTGGGTTTAATCTCTATGAGAAGGTTTTAGTGAGGGGGTGTTAGATATAGAAATCAAAGATGGGGATATTATAAATATTATTGTGGATGGGGTTGAGTGGAAGGGGTGTCTTGTAAGAGAAGATGAAAAAGGGAGGTTGTTTGCTATAAGGTTACTCCATTCCCCCATGGAAATAGCAGATATAACATCACTAAAGAAAAAAAAAGATGTTAAAAAGGGTAAACGTATAAGATTTTTGAGTAAAAAATATAAAAAGTTAATAGAATAAAAAAAGAATTTTCATTAGAAGGAGATTAAGATGAAAGAAAAAAATTTCAGATGAGGGGGTTTATTTCTTTTTTGACACTTGCGGGATTTATAATCATGACCTTGACAGGAATTGTACTTTATACTGTCCCAATGGAAGGATTGCGTACTGGACGGATTGGAGTTTTCTTGGTCTTAAAAAGGATGAGACATTAAAAAATATAGCCACAAGATACAAAATAAACCCTATTGATATACTTGAAGTTATTTTAGTAAATGACTATAAGATTAAAAAAATCTGAAAGATTGAGGACTTAAAAAGATGAGAACTAAAAAACCGAATTTTGATATCAGAAGGCCTGTTAAGCTGAAAAAGGCTGTTACAGGTGCTGAAATAGCTGAAGCATTGAAAAGAGTTGCAACCACCTTGCGTTCTCAGTATGTGGAGGTAGAGACAGGTGATATCAATGGAGAGAAATCAGCAATTTTAGGTCTTTCATCTCATTCTCGTGATGCCGATGTTTTAATCAGAACCGGCAAGGATCTGGATGAAACGAGGATCTATTTTAACAGAGAATATACAGCAATAGGAGTTGGAAGCGTTCACTGGACAGGTGTAAAATTTAAATTTGATACATATGAATCCGGCTATATTCGAAACGTGGAACTCGTTAAAAAAGAATTAGAAGAAATACTTTAAGACTTTCCTTCCCTCCGTTAATCTCCTAAATTAATTAATGAATTTGGAAAAAAGATATTTGATTCTATTATTAGTGAAAGAAAAGAATCGACTGAAATTTTAATACTAATCATAAATAATAGGAAGTTGGAGAGAAAAGATGAATCCAGCAGTGGTTTTTGATCTTGATGGCACCCTTGTTGACACCTTATCAGTGGTATACAGTTCCTTTCGATATGCTGTTGAACCTTTTAGGGAACTGCCGAGTGATGAGGAGATTGAAGAAGGTCTTTGCGGCCCAGTAGAAAAAAATCTCCAAAGGCTCCTTAAAGGAGACAGAGAGTCGATGTTAAAGGCTCGGGTGCGTTTGGGTGAATATGCTGCAAAGCATCAGGACGAGGTAAGACTTTTTCCACGAGCGAAAGAGCTTTTGGAAGAGTTATTTGCAGAATCAATAAATATGGGTCTCTGGACAGGTCGGGACAGAAAAAGCTCTCTTAGAATTCTCAAAAGATTTGAGCTTGAAAGGTTTTTTAAGGGGATTATCTGCGGGGATGACCTGAAGACCCATAAACCCAATCCTGAGGGGATTTTCAAGCTCATGGTATTGTTAAATGCTACACCCAAGACATTAATCTATGTGGGAGATTCTGAACATGATATCCTGGCAGGAAAGCGTGCCGGCATCAAGACGATTATCTGTTTAAACTCCCATCACCCCTTTATCAGACCGGCGGATTTAATGGTAAAATCTTTGGAGGAGTTGAAAACATTATTGTTTGATTTGATCTCGAGGATTAAATCTAAGTTAAATCTAAGTAAGATATAAATGGATATCTTTTCTCATATGTTCTGGGGAGGGCTCGCCTTTGGATGGAGGCGAAGGTTTCTCCTCGCCATGTGTTTTGGGATTCTCCCTGACTTCATTCCATTTTTCCCGTTCTTTTTATATCGGTTATCCCATGGGACATTTGTATGGGGAAGGCCTCTGCTTGAAACCTTTCCTTTATGGGTCTTCAGTATATATGATATAACTCATAGCCTGATTTTTGCAGTGATTATTTATATGGGGATAAGATTAGTCAATAGAGGCCTCTCATTTTCCTTCCTTGCCTGGCCCCTCCATATTCTTATGGATATACCAACACACACAGAGACATTTTTCCCCACCAAATTTCTTTTTCCTATGAGTGATTTTTATATTAATGCCTTTGACTGGGCCCATCCCATATTTTTGTTGATAGATTATCTTCTTATTATCTCGCTATTTGGGACCTTTTTCTATTACAGATATAGAAAGAAAGAGAGGCGATCAGGATAGAAAACCCTCTCTTATTCCTCTTTTCCCATTAATTATTTGTTATAGGACTTTTGGATTGATATATTTAATACAACTGGATAATTCAATGCGTACAGGATAATAAAGATTTCATCTGTGGAATCTAAAGAAAATCCAAACTATAAGAGAATAGACGGTATTAAGGGTCTTGTATATATTCCTCAAAGCAGAGGTCCAAAAAAATACCCTTGCGAGGATTGCTATTTCTGTCAATTCTGTGCTGATACAAGGTGTTCTCTATGCCTTTCTCAGAAAAGCGGAAAAAAAGGTTGTAAAAGGTGATTTTTTAAAATATTTATTTTTTAAGTCTCTCCCTTTATTCCTTTATCTTTTGACTTTATTTTGATTTTGCATTATCTTTTTTCTGTTTCTTATTTTTCTGAACGAATCTCTCCGATTCAGATTAGTCTTTGATTGGAGAGGTTTTTTTTGCATGAATCTGTTAAGGGGAGAAGGAAGTTGCTATCAGGAAAGACCATCAAGTCTATAAGCGAGCGCTGGAAATCTGAGGGAGGATATTCTGAGGTATTGGTGCTGGCTATCCCGCTCATTTTAAGCACAGGGGCATGGTCAATACAGCATTTTGTTGACCGGATGTTTTTGACGTGGTACTCCCCAGAGGCTATTGCAGCAGCTATGCCTGCTGGCATGCTGAATTTCACTATCATGTGTCTCTTTATTGGGACTTCAGGTTATGTCAACACATTTGTTGCTCAGTACCACGGAGCAGGGATGTCTGAAAGGATTGGCCCAGCCCTCTGGCAGGGGATCTACGTGGCAGGTATTGGAGGGATAGTGCTTATTAGTATGATCCCTTTTGCTGAACCAATCTTTAGATTTATTGGACACGAAAAGCTGGTTCGGGAATACGAAACAATCTACTTTCAGATACTCTGTCTCGGAGCAGCACCTTCAGTTGCTTCCACTGCTCTTTCAAGCTTCTTTTCCGGTCGAGGTAAGGCCTGGCCGATTATGTGGGTGAACTTCCTCGCGACTCTCGTAAATCTGATTATGGACTATGTCTTGATATTTGGCCATTTTGGCTTTCCAGAGCTTGGTATTAAAGGAGCGGCTATTGCAACCGTTTTCTCTTCATGCTTCTCTTTCCTTGTTTTTTTTATTTTGGTTTCCAAACGGGCTTATAATCAAAGGTATCATACGCTCCGGGGATGGAAATTTGAGTACTCCCTCTTCTCTCGTCTTATGCGCTTTGGTTTGCCAACAGGGGTTCAATTCTTACTCGATATTGCTGGTTTTACTGTCTTTATTCTTTTAATGGGCCGCTTGGGCATAATCCCTCTTGCGGCTACGAATATCGCCTTTAATATTAACACTCTGGCATTTATGCCCATGATAGGTTTTGGAATCGCCATGTCGGTTTTAGTAGGACAGAACCTTGGCAAAGATAAGCCTGCTTTAGCAGAGAAGAGCGTTTATTCAGGGTTTCATCTTGCGTTTCTTTACATGGCAACCATAGCTCTTTTGTATGTTCTTGTTCCAGGTATCTTTTTATGGCCCTTTGCTGCCAAGGCAGATCCGGATAGCTTTATCTCCATTCGAGAAATCACTGTGGTTCTTCTGCGCTTTATAGCCGTCTACTCAATTTTTGATGCCATGAATATTATTTTTGCCTCAGCACTTAAAGGCGCAGGGGATACTCGCTATATTATGTTGATGGTTTTTATACTTTCTTTAATTTTGCTTATCATTCCAAGTTACGTGGCAGTGGTTTTTTTCCATACGGGTATCTTTGTGGGATGGACGATTGCTTCTTTATACATCATTATACTGGGGTTTGTATTCTTGTTCCGTTTTCTTGGAGGAAAATGGAAGTCGATGAGGGTAATCGAAGAAGCTCCACCTTCTATACCTTCGACATTTCCTGAAAGATCTGCTACGAAGTTCGATCTTTAAAAAGATTTAAACTTATTGTCGTGGTGATTTGCTTTTGATAGAAAATATCTCATTAAGATTCTGAACTGAGAAAGGATATGAATCCTTCAGTTTTTAGAAAATGAATTTCATCATTGAGGAGCTTTTGGGTGAGATCTATGACGAGCACTTTGAAGTGAAGTTCAAAAAAGAAACAAAGAAAAAAATTTGATTATCTTCGCAAGAGATAGCACTCTCGAACCCAAACCGGGTCAGATCTTAATAAGTCTGGTTAATACTGTAAATAAGAAAAATACAAAAAGTTCAACAAATACCAAGCCAAAAAAATAAAAAGGTTGAACCATTGAAGTAAAATGAACAAAAGATCTTTAAAAATAATCATATTGATTCTCTTATTAATCTTGCCCCTACTTATGATTATACTCATGAGACAATTCTTTCAAGTTAACTACTTGCTTTCTTCTTCCTATAAGATTATTTTTCTTTCTCCTCTCTTCTATCGCTCAGTTATTGACAAAAAAACATTCAAGAGCTCACTTTTCGAGAATTTCTCATTTGAAAGATTCAAAAAAAATATATTTATTGTTATAGGGCTAGGGATTGGATTGGCAGCGATTTATCTAATGAATTATCTGGTTATCAGGCAATTCCTGAGAGGAGAGACCATTGTTTCTCAGCTCAACCAGCTTGCCTCGATTCATAAGAGAAACATTCTTTTTATCGGTCTTTATATTATTCTTTTCAATTCAATCTTGGAGGAGTTTTTCTGGAGAGGTTTTTTATTCAAGGAGTTGCGAGAACTGATCAATCCTTGGATGGCACATACCCTCACAGGGATAGGGTTTTCTTTCCATCATATTATTTTTTTTATTGGCTGGTTCGAGCTTCCTTTTCTCATGCTTGCAACATCAGGGCTGATTGCCTTTGCCATCGTGATGAATTTTATTCTTGAAAGATATGACCTCTTCTCCTGTTGGCTTATACATGGATTGGTTGATACTGTGCAAGTCTTTATAGCTTTCAGAATATTCGGGATGATTTAAATTATTTCTTCAAAATGTCGTACTTTATGGTATGCTCTTTTGAAATTTTTAGTCTTTATGGATTCTCTGATGAAAAAAAAAGTTAAACACATCCTCATACTCAGTGCTGGCTGGTTTTTCATTTTTTTTGGTATTATCGGCCTCTTTCTTCCCATCCTTCAGGGAATCCTTTTTCTCTTTGTAGGTTTTTATCTGCTGTCCCATGAGTCTAAAACTGCTGAAAAATTGAGCAAAAAACTCAAGGAACGATATCCCTCGCTGGCAAAAAATATGGATAGGGCAAAGGAAAAGACTAGAAATATAAAGGTGCGACTATTCAAAAGAGATATTAGGTTATAATGAGTTTTTTGACTGCCTTAATAATCTGTTCTTTGCTGATACCGTTCCTGTCCA
>DATKYB010000017.1 GCA_035528715.1 Nitrospinota bacterium
ATATACCTCTTTTCCTTTATAGCTTTTCCAACGAGATAGAGGGTACAAAGCCTGGTAGTTCTGCTCCCTTTTTCTAACAAACGTTTTAACATGTTATATTGATCGTCGCTTTTTAGACTCAATCTTTTTTTTGCGATATTGGTCCTTACATGATTGGGAATATCATCCAATAATGGTATGAGATCCCCTATCAACTTGGGGTTCATAAAGCTTTCCAAAGTTTCTATTCCCATTGCCAGCTGTGCTTTGTCTTTTGTCTTTAAACTCCTTTCAACGAGTCTTAATTTACCCTCTTTATCTAAAATTTTTAATATCTTAAATAGGGTCTCTATTATTTCATTATTTGTTTCTTTTAGGTGTTGGGTTAATAAAAGGACATAGCTATTTTGCTCTAACTGTTCTAATACGTCAATATCCAGGAGATTTTTATAAGCTGAGTTAATCTCTTTTTTAATGATATTAAAAAAATCTAA
Source organism: Nitrospinota bacterium (assembly GCA_035528715.1). NCBI lineage: Bacteria > Pseudomonadati > Nitrospinota > Nitrospinota bacterium. The sequence goes on from DATKYB010000017.1 coordinate 474, forward strand.
ATTTTTTACCTCCACTCTCTGCAATATAGTCAAAACACCATTTCGAATAGCCCTTTTGTGAGAACCGAGGGCTTTGATAAGAAAGGGGATGGCTGTATCGCCAAAACGGGTTATGGACTTTACGGTTTCAGCCACAACGTTCTTGTTGCCATCACCCAGCATCTCTATTAATCTATTGAGAACTTCCTCTTGATTCATCCTCACTCCATATTTTACCCAAAGCCTGGACCGTTGTTTTTCTTACCTGTGAATTTTTATCCTCTAAGAGATGAAAGAGCTTGTCTGTTGCTTCTCTATATTTCAGTTCTCCCATGGCCTTTATCGCAGAGATCCTTAATTCTATCAGTTCATTATCCAGATTCTCGATTAGAAAAGGGATAAAGCTTCTGTCTTTAGTCTCTCTCAATATATCTATGGCTGTTTTTACCTGGCGGTCGTCTTTGCTCGTTAACATCTCCCTTACGATCTGATGGCAATTTTCACATCTTGTTTTATCTTTGCTTAGATATACAGCTGTGATTGCCTCTTTTTTTACTGTAAGATTTTCACTGTTTGTAAGTTTAAACAAAAACTCGAGATTTCTTTTGGAGTCTAGCTTTCCAATGGTTCTGATAATAAAGGGCTGAACCTCAGCACCCTCTTTTTTATACATATCTAAAAGCCCTGTGATATATTGATTTGAACCGATAGAAGCAATGAGTGTGAGAAGCTCCCTTTTTACCCTTGGGGTTTTGCCTGGCATTGCATCAAGAAAGATTTTTGTTAAATCTTCATTTACTCCTGCTCTGTTCAAGATCTTTGCACTGAGTATTGATACATTATCATTAGGGTCATTGAGTGCTTCAATCAATCTCTTTGTGGTTTTTTCGTCTATGAGTCTTTTGTAATCTATTTCTTCCAATTTTTGTAGGTCTATCTGCGTCTCTATGAGATTCTTGAAGAGTATTTTACTATATCTCTTTTTTAAGGAAAAGCATGCACAGATTAAGATTATAGAAAACACAATTGCAATATATGAGAACTGCTCTGGAAGAAGAACATCCTTAAAAACCAATAATATGCCGCTACCCAACAGTCCACCAGCACGCAGTGCGGTTCCCTTTAAAAAGGCTAATACCCTCCCTCTTATATCAGGCGAAAAGAGTTGCATCAACATATTCAGGGCGGGCCGATTGGTCGTGGCTCTAAAGATATTTGTAGAAACCCTTCCATAGATAGCTGTGATGAGGTCAAAGCGGAATACTAAGGCGAGAAACACAAGGAGATAGTTTGCAGGATGTATAAATAGTAACTTTACAATCCCGAATCGAGAGAAGAGTCTCCCTATGAAGAACAGGATAAAGAAGGTCAATATATTATATATTCCCTTAAAGTATCCATAGAATGCAATTAAACCTCCTTCTGTATCAAAGGCCCTGTTTGTAATAACCCCCCACTGATAATTGAATATAGGCAAGAGGATTGCTGGTGTCATAACAAGAATGATAAATACTCTGAGGAGTGGCGAACTCTTGATTAAAGGGAGTATTTCACCTAATTTTTTTATGGATGAAACGTCTTCTGTTTTCTTTCTTATAGTTGTTGTATGGGTCTGCATTATAGGGGCTAATATTTTTTTAACCCTTAAGCTTATAAAGCAGCCAAGGAACAAGCTGAAACCGGATATAAAGAGGATATTGTCCATAGTGATGACCCTGGCTAAGGGGCTGGTTAAAAGGCTCCCTATAATAATTCCTAATATTCCGCCTGAAATAATTCCAGGGAATACCCTTTTTGCCTGTCTTGTATTAAAAAGACTGCTTGCCATTATCCAAAACACAATGTCGAGAACATTCTTGAGCTGGAAACTGATGAGGTAGAGTACAGGATAGACGATGGCTAAATTAAATATGATGAGTAAACGTAGGAAGACAATAGATATTCCCAGTATGATGAATAACTTGATGAGAAGGGATGCCCTCTCATATTTATCAATCAAAAGGCCGATATAGGTCAAGACAAAGAAAAGGAGTATAGAATTTATCAAGAATATATTGGGGAGATATTGAACGCCATATCTCTTTAAGAAGGCGGCTTCTGCATAGTTTTCTAATAAAATCCCAGCAGCCCTGATAACAAATAAAAGCCCTGCCATCCAGAGAAATGCCTTCTGCTCATCCTTATAAATCCTCAGGGTTTTTTCGAGAAGATTTGATATCATAAATTTCTCTTTTAAAATCGTGTCACACTATTTTTAATGTTTAAGAACTTAAAATTATTTTAATAACTCTATTTTTTAGAACCCATAAGAATGAGGGTTATCTCACCCTTTATCTTTTTATCTTTCATCTGTTCGATTATATCTTTGAGTTCGCCCCTTATGATTTCTTCAAATTTTTTTGTAATCTCTCGGGCAATAACTATCTGCCTATTACCTATTATGGAGAGGATTTCATCTAAAAGGCGGTGGATTCTATAGGGAGATTCATATAGTATAATGGTTCGTTCTTCATTCTTTAATTGTTCTATCCTTGATTGTCTCTTTCCCTTTTTACGCGGTAAGAATCCTTCAAAAGCAAATTTGTCAATCGGGAGTCCTGAGATGCTCAAGGCGGCTATAACAGCTGAAGGGCCTGGTATTGATTCAATATGGAAGTTATGCTTTAAGGCGAGATTGATAAGGTGATAAGATGGGTCTGAAATACCAGGGGTCCCTGCGTCTGAAACCAGAGCTATATCAAGGCCTTCTTCAAGCCTCTTTAAGATAACCTCTGCCTGTTTTATCTTATTATGATCATGGTAACTGATGAGGTGTTTGCTAATTTCATAATGGCTCAGTAACTTTCTTGTTCTTCGTGTATCTTCAACAGCAATAATGTCGACTTCCTTTAGTATCCTTAAGGCTCTTAAGGTTATATCTTCGAGATTACCAATAGGTGTGCTTACAATATAGATCGTGCCTCTGTTTTTTTCTTTTCTCATTATCTGATTTATCTTCCCCAATCTCTTGCGTATCTGAAGTCTCTATCTATAATCCTTTTCAGATATTTTTGCAATAATCGGTAGCTTTCTTTTGAATTGAGAATCTTGAATCTTTTTAATTACCTTTTTAATAAAATCTTTATCAAAACCCAATTTGATTAATTCTTTATCCAAGTATCTCTTGTCTATCAGATAATAGAGAAGTCTATCGACATCTTCATAACTAAAACCCAATTCTTCTTCATCAGATTGACCTAACCAAAGATCAGCGCTCGGTTTTTTTTCTACAATCTCTTTTGGAACACCAAGATCTTTTGCAAGTTGTCTTACTTGTATTTTATATAGGTCTCCGATGGGGTTGATGGCTGAGGCCGTATCTCCATACAAGGTACCATAACCAAGGAGCAATTCTGTTTTATTGCTGGTTCCCAGTACAAGGGCATTCTCCTTGGCAGAGTGGTCGTATAGAATGGTCATTCTTTCTCTAGCCATCTTGTTCCCTCTTCTTAAATTGTCTGCTTCAGGGAAGGCCCTAAAATAGGCATCAATCATGGGTGTAATATCTATTTTTAATGATCTGATTCCGAGTTTTTTGACTATCTTTTTTGCATCTTCTAAACTTTCCCTGCTGCTTGTTTTATATGGCATCATGATTCCTGTTACGTTTTCTTTTCCCATAGCCATCGCTGCAAGGTATGTGGAGACGCTGGAGTCTACACCTCCTGAAAGACCTACAACTACCTTTTTAAAACCCACTTTTCTCGTTTCATTTTTTATAAAACCTGTTAAGATCTTCTTTACTGATAAGGAATTAATCTTTAATTCTTTAAAATTCTTTTTTTGCATTTTTTTTCTGAATTCTTTTTAGTTCTTTTATAGTCATTTCTCTATCTTCATCTTTTTGAATCATTGGTGGAATTCTATCTCTTCTTATCTCTTCTATGTCAATCTCGGCGATAATCATTTCTTGCTCAAAATATTTACCTTTGATGATCTTTTCCCCAGGAGGATTTACTATTTCTGAACCTCCCCAGAAGTTTATCCCATCTTCATAACCCACCCTATTTACAAAACAAATAAACTGGCTCAACATCTTGGCATAGGTTAAATTCATGCTCTCCCATATGTTGCTGATCTCCAATTTTTTCTTTAGCCCTATCAATACATTCTTTTATGTGAGCAAAGTTTCTTTCAACATTTCCTAAGGTTGGATAAATCCGGGCAATTCCTATTCTGAAGACCATGGTCATAACCTTTTCATTTAGTAGCTGTTATATCTTTATCATATCAAAAAATAAAAATAACAGAAGTAATCATTCTATGCAAGGAATTTTCATATTCCCATCCTTTTATAGATATCTCTTATTTCCTGGGAGTATTCTCCAATTTTTTCATAAACAATAAGGGGTTTTAGGATGGTTGTATCGTTCTTTCCATTCTTTATTCCTTCGACCATAACCATCTTTGCCTCTTTATCTATTCTGGAATGGATAAACTGGATACGGCATGACCTGATATTTAAATGCTCGAACTCATTAAGGAGTTCCATTAATCTTGAGGGATGATATATGAGAATAATCTTTCCTTTATTCTTGACAAGATATTTAGAGGCTTTGAGGTATTCATCTAAGGTTATCTCTAATTCATGTCTGGCTAGGGCTTTTTCCGGATCCGGGTTTAAACGGCCTTTTTTGTATTTTCTATAGGGCGGGTTTCCGACCACAATATCAAATGATTCAGATGCAAGAGATTTATTTACATCCCTGATATCTAAATTTTTTATTTCTACTCTTTCTTGGAGGTTGTTTAACTTAACATTCTTTCTTGCCAGTTCTATTAAACTATTCTGAATATCTATTCCTATCACAGTGGTTTTTGCATATCTCAGTGCTAAAAGGACTGCTATGATGCCATTACCCGTTCCAAGGTCTATAATCCTATCACCATTTTCTGCTGAGATAAAATCGGCTAACAAGATAGGGTCTAATGATGACCTGTATCCCTTTTCTTTTTGTAAGAGTTTCAATTTCCTAACCTCCAACAAACTAAAAAATAATATCATAGTTATGTAAATATGGCAATTTGTTTGAAAACAAAGGGTTTTTGTGTTAAATTAAATTTGTTTTAGGGGTAAAAGAGAGAAGGTTGAAGATGGATAAAAGGCTTCAATTAAAGAGGCTTAATAGAGAAAAAAGTGTGTGTTTTGGAATATAAATTCTAAGAGAAGGAAAATAAATAGAGATGAAAGAGACAAAAAGGGAGAATCTGCTTGATACGGCGATTGAGGCTGCAAAAGCAGGTGGGGCAATATTAAAGAAAAACTATGGCCAACCCATCAAAGTAGAGCATAAAGGGGCAATCGATCTCGTTACTGAAGTAGATAAACTTTCTGAGAAGGTCATTATTGATATTATTAAGAAGAAGTATCCTGAACACACAATCCTTTCTGAAGAAAAGGGCCTTAAGAAGAAGGGCTCTCCTTATAAGTGGATTGTTGACCCTCTCGATGGGACGACAAATTATGCACACGGGTATCCCGTGTTTTGTGTCTCAGTTGCCCTTGAAATTGATAGAGAGGTTGTTTTAGGGGTAATCTATGACCCTATTTTAGAAGAAATATTTATAGCCCAAAAAGGGAAGGGTGCATATTTAAATGGCAAGAAAATCTCTGTTTCCAAGATCCAAAGTCTCTCTGACTCTCTATTAGTTACTGGCTTTCCCTATGATATCAGGAAGAACACAGACGATAATATCAATCACTTTAGGAATTTCTGTAAAAGAGCTCAGGCGGTTAGAAGACCCGGTTCTGCTGCCCTCGATTTATGTTATGTTGCCATAGGGAGGTTTGAAGGTTTTTGGGAAATGAAGTTGTTTCCATGGGATGTAGCTGCTGGTGCATTACTGGTTAGAGAAGCCGGTGGAAAAGTAACGGATTTCAAGGGAAACAGTTTTGATATATATGGAAAAGAGGTCCTGGCCAGTAATGGTTTCGTCCATAAAGCCATGGTAGAGGTGCTGGCCTCGAAATAGTTTAATCATTTGCTGGCTATTTTTCTGAGAAGTTTCAAATTTATTATATCTGCTCCTTCAAAATCCTTTGGTGTTTCAAGAATCATGGGATGGGAAGTAAATCTTTCATCTCTTAAAAGATTTTTGAAACCCTCCTTTCCAATAAAACCCCTCCCTATATGTTCATGTCTGTCAACCCTGCTTCCTAAAGGCTTTTTTGAATCGTTGATATGAAAGACCTTTACCTTTTCCAGCCCAATGATTCTGTCAAAGGTTTTTATTGTTTCATCATAACCCTTCTTCGTCCTTATATTGTATCCAGCAGCAAAGATATGGGAGGTATCCAGACATATTCCAAGCCTATCTTTATTTTTTATACATTCAAAGATAGAAGCAAAATGTTCAAATTTGTATCCGAGAACCGTGCCCTGTCCAGCAGTGGTTTCTAATAGTATTTTCATTTTAAAATCTTTACTCTTGTCATGAAGGATATTGAGACTCAAAGCAATTTTACTGAGCCCGTTCTTTTCTCCTGAGCCCAAATGGGCTCCTGGATGCATTATAAGATAAGGGAGTCCAAGAGCCTCAGTTCGTTTCATCTCAATAAAAAGAGCATCTAGGGATTTTTTATATATTGTGTCATCTGGGGAAGCTATATTAATAAGATAGGCATCGTGGGCAACGATGGGGAAGATACGGGTCAATTTTTGATTTTTTTTAAATTGTTCAATCTCTTCTTGGGAGAGCTCTCTTGCCTTCCATTGATTAGAGTTTTTCGTAAAGATTTGAATGGTAGTGCACCCCGCCTCCTTTCCTCTTAAAGGAGCATTATGGATTCCACCTGCTATGGACATATGGGCGCCAAATCTCATCATTGAATACTTTTATCAAAGAAATAAAAAGAGACCAATCAGGTTTTACATTTCTTGATTGATTCTCAATAAAGACATGAATTAAAAAATATGAGACTCATAAGAGTAAAAAGGAAAGCAAGGATAATAAAAGGAATGGCTTTTTTCTTTAGCTCTTTTTGAGGCATGAGGTAATATTCAACGGACCACTCCAAGAAAGCCGCAGCGAGAATGATAAATGTCCAGTAGAAAAAGCTATTAAAACTTACACAAAATCCAGAGAGAACAAAGAGGCATAATACGATTAATGAAAATCGATAAAATATCTTTGAAGACTTGATACATTTGGCTTTATATTTTGTTCTGTTTGCAAGGGTATAGGATTTAATGATATGGTCATTGCAAATCTTTTCATAAAAGTCATCTTCATCTGTTTCTCTAAAAAACTTTGCCCATTCTTCAATAGTAATTCCAGTTATGTTTTCAAAGTAAAGGAGTGAGCGGACTCTGAGCTTTTTCTTTCTCTCAGAGGGCTCAACAAAATCTGTAGTGATATGTAAAAGGGGGCCTAAAGCAGATAATAAGAAAAGAGTCCCCACAGTAACAAGGATAAGAAAGATAAAAAAAAGAAAAAGTCCCAAACTGAGATTAAAAAACTTCAAGTCTGTGCCAATTTTACCTTCAAAGAAGGGTATTGACAATGCAGCAGCTGCAACCGTGATAAATGCCATTGCGCCCAAGATCCTGTTTGCCTTCTCGTCCTCATGCCTGAGCATGTCATAGAGATGGTCAAAAATCTCTTTTGTAATTGTGTATTTGATATTTTTATCTTTTTGTTCTCTTTTTTCTTCCATGATTAAGAAATTTCTTAAAATGAAATACAGATGTAAAGAGACAAATCAAAAATCCCTTTTAAAATCTTTTATCAGACAAATATTAGTACGTCAATACTTTTATGTAATTTGTAAAACTGTTCCTTTCTTGTCTTTAGAAAGCAAAGGCAACAAAGAAGGACACCCCGCTGATTTTCTTAACGGTATTTTTCTGCACGGTTATGTCCTTTTCTTGCTCGTCCAAGAAAAGGACGAAAAGAAGGACGCCCCGCCTGCTTTTCTTAACGGGGTTTTGTCTTTGTTCACTCGGCGAGGCAAAAAACTTGGCTTCGCCTTCAGACACTTTGCCTCTTTTTTCCTCGTTCAATTGAAAAACCCCTAAAAAGCAAAATGGGAGGGTAGATTACAAAAGAGTTATTAGTTAAAAACCTTTAATACTTACTTCAAAAATAATAAAATTGTTGTTCCAGCTGTAACGAGAAGAAAACCTATAAACGGCAAGATAATATGAATTTTTTTGCGACTGGGAAAGTAATTAGAAGTTGGCAGATCTTCGCTTCGCCATATATCCATACTCTCAAAACGGTGTTTATAACCAAATATTATTATAATACATTTTATATACCATGGTAATTGTTGGAATTCAGAATGAAAATTTAATAGTTTCTGTATTGAAATTTCGAATAAATTTCTACTTAATATATATGTACCTGCAATAATAAAGAATCCACCTAAAATTTCCATAAATCATTCCTTCTATTTATATTTATTTTTTGAATAGTTAATTGTTTAAGTGATTATGAGGGTTAAGCTTTATTCATTGAGAATTTCTGAGAAATATCTTTCAATCTCTCCTTTCAAAATTTCTTCTTCTTCAATTCTGTTTATTTTGGCTCTGAATTTTGAAGCATGAGGGAGGCCTTTTGTATACCAGAAGATATGTTTTCTCATCTCCTTTATCGCCCTTTTTTCACCTTTGGATTTGATGAGTCTTAAGAGATGTTTCAGAATGATTTCACACCTCTCTTTTCCTGATGGGGGAAGAGGAATTTTGCCTGTTTCTCTATAATAGAGAATATCGGAGAATATCCATGGATTTCCTAGGGCTTCTCTTCCAATCATGATCCCATCGCACCTTGTTTCTTCAACCATTTTATCAGCGTCCATAGGGCTCTTCACATCCCCGTTTCCTATTACAGGAATATGGAGATGTTCTTTAACATCTTTAATGATTTTCCAGTCTGATTTTTCCTCAAAACCCTGATTTGCTGTTCGCCCATGAATGGTTACCGCTGAGATTCCGGAATCTTCAGCCATTTTTGCAATTTCTATCGCATTAATAGAGATTTTATCCCATCCCGCTCTTATCTTTATCGTGACCGGGATGCTAACAGAATCCACCACCTTTTGAAAAATCGTTTTTGCCTTATTTAGATTTTTTAAAAGAAAAGAACCAGAATGGGTCTTCAAAACCTTCTTTATAGAACAACCCATATTAATATCTACAATATCAGCCCCTTTAAATTCAATAATCTTTGCTGCCTCAGCCAGAACCGATGGGTTTGAACCGAATATCTGGATTGCCAAGGGATGCTCACTCTCTTCATATTTTAATAATTCGAATGTTTTCGGATGGTTTCTTATCAGGGCTTCACTACTTATTAGTCCTGAACAAACAAGGCTGCATCCAAATTCTTTTACAAGGGATCTAAAAGTCGTATCGGTCATTCCAGAAATAGGGGCTAAAACGAGGTTGTTTTTGAGTTTAATATTCCCGATTTGAAGTGTTTTCATACTAATCTTAGATTTGCAACAGCATCTAAATCTAAAAAGTCAAAGAAGGAATCTTTATCAAAATCTTTGTCTTTAAAACGATAGTATCCTGCACAGGCGACCATTGCAGCATTGTCTGTACATAAAAGAGGTTTCGGGATATGAATTCTTAGTTCTTTTTCCATTGCTTTTTTTAGCATCTCTTTTCTCAAGAGATTGTTAGAAGCAACTCCTCCTGCAAGGATAATATCTTTTATCCCTTCTTTTATAGATGCCTTTATTGTTTTGGTTACGAGGACATCAATAAGTGCTTCTTGAAAGCTGGCAGCAACATCTTCAAGAACAAAATTCTTATTTTTTTTAATATAGTACGATACAGCTGTCTTGAGGCCGCTAAAACTAAAATCAAAGGAGTCTTTTGACATCAGGGCCCTTGGAAATTCAATATGGTTGGGATTTCCTTTTCTTGCCAAATTTTCAATAATAGGACCACCCGGAAATCCCAATTTCAACATCTTGGCTACCTTATCAAAGGCTTCTCCAGCGGCATCATCCCTTGTCCTTCCTATTAATTTATATTCACAGTGTTTCTTAATAACATAGAGTTCTGTATGACCGCCTGAAACTACCAGAGCAATAGAGGGAAGAGGTGTTTTTGGTTCTTCTAAAAAATTAGCATAGATGTGGCCCTCTATATGGTTTATTCCAACCAAAGGTTTGTTAAGGGCATAGGCCATACCCTTTGCTGTAGATAGGCCAACCAGTAATGAACCAATCAATCCAGGACCATGAGTAACAGCGATAAGATCAATATCTTTTAAAGAGACTTGAGATTCATTGAGAGCAGCAGATATGACGATATCTATATTCTCGATATGCTTCCTGCAAGCCAGTTCAGGAACAATACCTCCATATTTTTCATGAACATCAAACTGAGAGGATATAATATTTGACTTGATCTTATAGCCGTCTTCAATCACAGAAGCGGCTGTCTCATCACATGATGTTTCTATTCCAAGGATTAACATGTCTTCACCTAACCAGATGTGATATGGGTACAATCATGATCCCGTCTTCACTTAACCTTGGGAGCATATCTTTTATTACTGATAGAGTATTTTTATCACAGTGAGCTATTCCAATGGCTTCTCCATTCTTCTTTGATATAGATATGAGTTCTAAAATCTGGGTTTTTATGTAACTCGTCTCCTTTGAATTATCTAAAAAAACGCTCCGGTAACCCGTCTTTATTTTTAGCTCCTGAGCCAGTTTATATGCGATTGATTTTGGCGATGTCATACTGTCAACGAAGAAGAGATTTTTTTCCTTTATTTTTCTTAATACAATCTCCATTGCTTCTTTGTCTTCAGTGAATTTTGATCCCATATGATTATTAACACCTATAGCATAAGGAACTGACAAAAGATAATCCTCTACCTGTTTCTCCAATATCTCTTTTTCTGTGGTGGTACTTAAAAATTCATTTTTATTTTTCATTTTTTGAGGATCGTGGGATTCCATAGGAATATGAATTAATATATCCCTGTTTTTTTGCTTGGCTTCTTCTGCAATACTCTTTGAAAAAGGGAGCTTAGGGATAATAGCGAGGCTAAATGGTGCATCAATCTTCAATAGGTCCTTAGCAATATCTTCATTCCATCCAAGGTCATCAATGAGAATAGCAATCCTAAAGTAAATCGGTTGTTTTAAAAATATTGAGTGAGTATGAATCGGCTTTATTCCAATATCGAATTTTAAAACCTCAAAATTATCTTTTTTATATTGTTCGAAATTATATATTTCACCCCCAGCTTTTGGAATTTCTTCCCTAAAGTCTTTTTCTAGGTCAGTCAATTTGACATTTTTGGGGAGGATTATTTCGAGTAAATGATAGTACCAGACCTCTTTTCCCTTCTCTTTTCTTGTTTGGGTGGTTTTTAGAAAATCTTCTTTTTTTACGTTCCATTTGGTAAATAAACTATTAATTGATTTGTCAAGGGATTTACCTTTTGTTGAAAAATCATAGAGACCAAACCTGAATTTGAGATCAGAAATAAAAATTTTTCCTTTGTGACTTTGAAAAGAAAGGATGAAAAAAGAGATAAGCAAAAGAATGATGAAAAGAGTTGAGATTGATATTATCAACCATCTTTCTTCTACAGTCTTTTTAAAATTTTTAAAGAGCTTACCTTTTTCGGAATTCATTTTGCTTTAGCTTATTTTTTGTACGTATTTAAAGGGTTTCTTTAAAAACCTTCCATCCCTTTAAAACGTCAATAGCTCTCTGTAATTGTAGGTCTTCTTTAGAAGCGAGGATGGTCGTTTCGCTCTTTTGATCCAATTCTTTTTTTAGAGATTTATCGTTTGATTTTTCGCCTTCCCCCTTTAGATGATTTTTTAGATCTTTTTCTCTAATGATTATCATCTTTTTCTCCGATTCTGAAAGCCTTGCGCTTTTTATTGGTCTATTTTCTACTAATATATCAGGAATGATTCCTTTGCCCTGAATCAATCTTCCTTTCGGAGTGTAATATTTTGATGTGGTTAATCTTAACCCAGAACCATCACTGAGGGGAAAAACAGTTTGTACCGAACCTTTACCAAAAGTAGGGGTTCCTAAAATAACAGCTCTTTCCAGATCCTGTAATGCCCCTGCAACAATCTCAGAGGCGCTTGCACTTCCAGCATTTACCAGGACCACCATGGGATATTTTACACGAGCATCCTTACTTTTAGAGTGAAAACGCATATTTTGGTCTTTCACTCTCCCTTTGGTAAAAACAACAAGTTTTTCTCCCTCTAAAAATTTATCTGATACTGAAACGGCCTGTTCTAAAAGTCCTCCTGGATTGTTTCTTAGATCCATAATCAAGCCGTGCATAATGCCTTTTTCTAATTCCTTTAATGCCACGTCTAGTTCTTTGCTTGTATTCTTTTGAAAACTACGAATCTTTATATAACCGATCTTATCATCTAACATACGTTTACTTACGCTTTTTATCTTAATAATATCTCTTGTTATGGTAAAATCTTTTTGTTCATCTAAGCCTTCCCTTATAATCGTAATAGTTACTTTTGTCCCTTTTGATCCTCTTAATTTTTTAACAGCTTGTAATAAGGTTATGTTTTTCGTAGACTCTCCATTTATTTTTATAATTTTATCCCCCGCTTCTATCCCTGCTTTGTCAGCAGGAGTATCATCTATAGGAGCAACGACAGTAAGCTGTTCATCTTTAATAGTGATTTCAATACCAAGGCCACCAAATTGACCTTCAGTTTCTAACTGCATCTCTCTAAATAC
>DATKYB010000018.1 GCA_035528715.1 Nitrospinota bacterium
TCCGAGATTAAGAGCATCTTCAGTGGATTTCACTAAATTAGAGGAACAAAGGGGAGACAGAGAACCTCGACCTTTCTCTTTTTTTACCAAAGAGATACCTCTTCCTCAGATATCATGTTATCTTACTTACACAAACCAAAAGACCCATCAGCTGGTTTTAGACAATTTAGACAGGTCTCCTCTTTATAGTGGGGTGATAAAGGGAGTTGGAGCCAGATATTGTCCTTCTCTAGAAGATAAGGTGGTGCGTTTCTCGGATAAAGATAGACATCAAATAGTCTTAGAACCTGAAGGACTAGATACAAAAGAGGTTTATGCCAAGGGACTTGGCAACAGTCTTCCTTTGGATATTCAGGTAAAATTGGTTCAGAGTATACCGGGGCTGGAAAATGCGGAGATCATGAGGCCGGCTTATGCCATTGAATATGATTTTGTGAATCCAACCCAGCTAAACGCAAATCTAGAAACCAAGATAATCAAAGGACTCTTCTTAGCAGGACAGATAAATGGAACATCAGGATATGAGGAGGCAGCAGCTCAAGGATTATGGGCTGGAATTAATGCTGCTCTCATGGTGAAAAAGAGATCAGTTTTTATATTAGATAGATCAGAAGCATATATTGGCGTTTTAATAGATGACCTGATTACAAAGGGTACCAACGAGCCGTATAGGATGTTTACCTCTAGGGCGGAGTATCGACTTCTGTTAAGGGAAGATAATGCTGGTCTGAGGTTAACGGAAAAAGGCTACGATTTAGGTTTGATATCAACAGAAGATCATAAAAAGTTTTTAAAGAAGCAAAAAAACATTGCTAGTGAATTGAAAAGACTTAATTGTACGCGAATCCAACCCAGCAAAAAAATCAATTCTATACTATTAAAAGCTGGAACCAGTAAAATAGAAGAGCCTGTCACTTTAGCCCAACTTTTAAAAAGACCTGAGATTAAATATAGTGATCTTTTAAAAATGGAAGAAAGAAAAGATGAGATTGACCCAGAAGTGGCAAGACAGGTGGAGATACAGATAAAATATAAAGGGTATATTAATAGGCAACTTGCAGATGTAAAAAATTTTAAAAAGCTAGAAGAAAAAAAGATCCCTCCTAAAATTGATTATGATAGCATCTCAGGACTTTCAACAGAAGTGAGACAGAAGCTAAAGGAGATAAAGCCTCTTTCCTTGGGTCAGGCATCAAGAATATCTGGGGTTACACCTGCGGCCCTTTCTGTTTTGCTGATATATCTTCAGAAGAAAAAGATGAAGAGTAAACGAAATTAAATCTTTGGATTGTTTTTCGAACTTATGAATGATGAAGTATTTATGATATGCTTTTCTATTTTTTAAGATATTTAATTGGGGATTAAACGTCAGCGCATCACATCAAGTATCTTATATTTCTTTTCCTTTAATGTCTTGATAATTCCATCCAGATTATCTGTTTCAATGCGAAAATAATATGCCCTTTTGTTTTTATTCTTTTCTGATGACATCCCAATACTTATTATTTCCCCTTTATTATCTTCTATAATCTTTGAGACCTCTTCAAAGCCCTTTGGCTTTTTACCGAATATGACATCTATACGTTTGCTGGAGCCAATAATGCCCATTATCTCAATAAAAATCTCTAAGATATCCATATGGGTTATTATCCCTACAAGGTTACCATCTTTTACTACTGGTAATGCGCCAAATTTATAGCGATGGATCAATCTTGCTGCATCTTCAATATCAGTGTCAGGTGTGATCGTGACAGGATCTTTTGTCATAATCTCTTCAATACGGACCTCTTTTGAAAAATAATAAAATTCCCTTTCTTTTTCTGAAGATTTCCAAGGAATAAGGGACTGCCGAAGATCCCTGTCAGTAACAATCCCTATCAATTTTTTTCCTTCTACGACAGGCAAGTGGCGGATGGAGTGCTTTCTCATTACCTTATAAGCTGATTCAATATCTATATCTTTGGTTACTGTGATGAGATTCTTAGTGGTCATTCTTTCTTTAACTAACATATAAATCACCTCATTGAAGATTTTAAATGATAGAGTTTATAAAATATCATAGAAAATATGAATTTTCAATTATTATTTACATTGCCAAGGAGAATAAGAGCTGTGTTCCTAGAGGAATGATTAGAAGTCTTTAAGGGAGAGGTTATTTATCTTGATATTTCTATATTCCTTTGATGAATAGAGCTTATCATTGATATATTCTTCTTTTTTTATAACAATAAATTTACCATCATCTACCCAGTATTTTACCTTGGAGAAATTCTTTTTAGCGAGATTAAAAAGAGATGTATATACTTTAGCATTAATATCTATTGGAATGCCATGCGATTTTAAATTCTGTTTGATCATAAAAGGCTCTCTGTCTTTCTTAAAAGAAAACTCTAATACATAACAATCTCTTCCATCTACCTTTTCTTTTTCTGCAAGCCCCAAGGTTCCATTTTCATGTTGCAGATGCATCATTAAGAGGTCTACAGTCCAGTTCATTGTTAAAAAGCTCCCGCTTTCGTCATAGATAGACCTGGTTATGGAGAAAGCGGAGGAGCCCCTTGGAAGGAACATGAATTTCTTGGGGTCTTTGTCGGGTCTATATTCCAGTATACTTTTGTGCAGTATTGCAGGGAGATAGTCAGATTCGAGCAGAACCATCTTAACAATAAAAGGCTTGAGGAATTTATATCCGTATACCCCTTTTTTAAATTTTGAGGAAGTGAATGAGTTTTTTTCGCTACTGCTTAACCCATTAAAATCATTTAAAAAGCCGTTATGAGATTCATTTCCATATCGATCAATAAGAGAATCATAATTATCTTTTGCCCTATCCATCTTCTCTTTATTAAACCAAGTATATTCACCCTGATAGTTTGTATAGCTATAACTCTCTATTTCCTTATAGGCATTGATGGTGTTTTTATATATCTTTTCAGCGGTTAAAACAGGAGAGGCTGAGACTTTTTGATACTTTGGGAAAGCAAGTGCACTGCCCTGTAGGGAAAAAATATATATGAGAAAAAAGCTAATAATTGTCTTCATTATTAAAAATTATAGCAGGAAACCATTAAAAATTCAAATTTTTCTTGATTTATCTCTCTTCGTCAGGTTGAAGATTCAAGAGATAGAAGCTTCTCTTATGAGGAGAGGTTATAAAATCGACAATCGAATATTTATTTTTGTTAATATAGGTATCAAATATCTCTTTTGTGTCGCTTCGCCATTTTGAAAGGATATCTGTATCCTTGAGAATCATGTCTAATCTCTCGGGTATCTCTATCAAGATATCTTGATCCCTCATATTGAGGTTATAGTCGATTATGAGAGGCATGCCCTCTTTGCTGAGCGTTACATTGTTTACGATTTTTTCTCTATCAATCTCTGATGTCATTTCTCTCTCAAGAGAAAAATTTCGGTTAATTCTTGATAATACTCTCTTTGAATCGAGATACCATTCAGCATAGAACCTGTCATTTGAAATACTTCTGTGAGAATTATCATCAAGCCTGTCATAGAGACGGGGGTTATACTTTTTTACAATAGCCCCTAATTTTCTAATATAAAAATATCCAAGTTTAGCTTGTAACGGATCAAAGGTCCATTCGATTCTATCCATACCTCTTTTCTTTGCATAATCTCTCTGAGCCATCCTGAGCAAGAGACCTATGTTTTTTCCTCTATATTCTTTTAACACAATCAACAGCTGTGAACGGAGATATAATCCCTTTTTGTCTTTTGCCAAAAGAGTAAATGAAAAACCCACAAGTTTATCTTTTAAATAGGCTCCAATTATGTGGCCCCCTGTCTGGGATATGGTAAGTAAGATTTTAGCACTGTAGGGTTCAGGGTATCTCCAAACCCTTCTATGGAGGCTTTCTGTCTCGAGCATCTCCTTATAAGTGGTAAGGGTTCTGATTTCTATATCTTTTCTTTGCATTTTTATTCTTTTCTAACCCTTATAATAGGAAGAGCGCCCCCACCTATAGTATTAATAATGGATGAAGAAGAAAATCTCAGAATTCCTCCATGGCAGAGTCCACCAAGGGAAAAGAGGCCCAAATTGATATTCTTTTTTGCAAAAGAGGGTGAGGAAGAAGACGAAGGAAAAATTTCATGAGGGAGTTTTATCTTTTCCTGAACCACATATCTTGATCTTAAACCTTTTTGAATGGTATTTTCCCATTGGGACTGGTGTGTTTCGCTTCCGATGAGCACCCCCTCAGCACCAAAAAGATAGCAGGGTTTCAAAACAAATCTTTCTTTATTTTTAGTGATATAATTAAGTAAGTCAAATTTTCTTCCTTTATATTCTGTTTTACAATCTTTCAATTTTCTGGTCCAGGGGATAACCTCATTTATTATCTTTTTTTCTTTATCGGTAAAGAGAAAATCAAATTTTTCGTCAGTGAATATAGAGAGGACTCCTTTAAAACTGGATAGAAAGGAATTGAGGGGATTAGCAAAGCATGCCTTTTTATCTTTATAGGCTTTGATCAATCCCTTTAATTCTTCAGAATTTTTTATTATTTGAGAGGCGGGGACTTTTCTATAAACAATATCGATTTTATGATCTCCAAAGACCAATCTATTTTTTCTATATTCTAAATCCCTTGGATTAGCTATGATGGTCGTATAACCCTTTTTTTCAAAATGGTCCTTTATAAAATAAAATTCAGGTCTAGTTTTTATATTATCCCATCCAATAATAGCGATTGTTGGCCTTTTTTTGGTCCCAAATTGGAGATAGCACTCTAAGAGACTTTTTAAAAGGTGTTCTCGTGTGTCAAAAGAATAAAGTTGATAATGATATTTTTTTTTGATTAGCTCAAAAATAGGAAGCTCCAGATATATCTTGGTCATTACATCAGTGTATCCTATTCCTCCAGGACTATCCCCATTGAATTCAAGAAATTTGATCTCCCCGTTTTTATGATAAAACGCATCTAAGCGGCAGATTATTATTGATCTGGCATAGCCGTTACTAAAACTTATGAAATCTTTTTCTTCTGGTGCTATGGGAAGGAGCTCTGTGATCTTTCCGGACTCCAAAAAAAAGTTCATCAATTTTTCAGCACAACGAAGAAGGAGGTTTACAATATCTTTAAGACGATCCATGTCTTTGGATGAGATAAAATAAGGCCTCAGTAATGAAGAGAGGATCATGTCGCCAAATTTGACATTGCTCTTCTTCATATTCTCATTGAATTGATCAGAACATTCCTTTGCCAGCATAGGGTCTTTTTTAAGAAGATTATTGTAAACCTTTATCAGTTTCTCCACTCTAAAGACCCCTTTTTTTATAAATTATTGCTTTTCTATTGGAAAATAGATTACTATTAGTAATTCAACATGGTTTTACTGTGTCCCAGACCATTTTTTCTCCTGTTCTAAGATTTCTTAAAACAGATTCATGGTCTTTAGCCACCGTAACAACCCTTCCTAGATATCCCCTGTCAACAATTGTACCTGCACCTACATGTTCCATAACAGAAATTCTTTTTTTTCTCTCCTTAGGTAAATAATCGAGATTTTTAAACAAATCCTCTTCTTGCGGAAGACTTTTTATATCCTTTACCACTATTTTATTTTGAAGGGTTTTAACATAAGATATTCCCCACGAAATACCCTTGGTTTTTTGAGATATTTTTTCTACATCAATTCCAAAAGTGCCTTGTGTTACAGCTCTAAACTCAAGTTCTGGTATTGTAGGAAAGGACGGTAAAAGGCTTTTTATATAGAGGGAATTTTCTAAAGTTGAGGCTACCTTTCTTGCATTAATTTCCACGAAATAGATTTGGTTAGTTGGGGTGACGATAAAGTCGCAGCCAAAAATACCTTTATAGCCATCTGCTCCCATTATTGAACCTATTTGAAGCGTATATTCTTTTAGCCTGTTAATAACCTCTTTATCTAAAAGGGATGGGAAGACAGAACCTTTATATTTTGGTCCATCCATTATCTGATCGACTACAGAGGCTATAAAGACCTCCTCTTTATTAGCAATAACCCCCAAAACTGCTGGAGATTTTGAATTTGGAATAAGCTCTGATATCAAAAAGGGACCCGGGGTATTAGAAAATTTATTTAATATATCACTTTCAGATTGTGCAAAGAGACTGTTACTGCCACCCATTCCGTATTCTCCGGCAATATAAGCCCCCTCTTTCCAATATCTCTTTTTCTCACGGAAAATATATGAGAGTTCATCTATATTTTTAGCTATCTCAGAATCCAGAACAGGCAAACCATGGTTTTTTGCCAGTTTATATTGGTTTGTTTTGCTATTGTATTTTTTTACTAATTCCTTTTTAGGACCGATAATGAAGATATCTTTATTATTATCAAGGGTAAATTCTTCTTCGTTTTGGTACATATTGACATAGATAATTTTTTGGTTTTTTAAGATGTTGGAAAAGAGCTCTTGGATGAACCTGCTGTTTGAGACCAATTTACAAAAATTGCTTTCTTTTATTGGGTATTTGTGAATATGTCCATTATTAGAGGATAGTTCTTTTGACCTATCGTTTAATATAATGACATTATCCATCGGATAATATTTGTGAAAATCAGGCATAATAGCAATGATCTCAACATTTCTTTTATAGAAATCGACCAGAGGTTTTATGAGGAATTTATTAAGGCCCCATGTTTTAATTTTTCCTATATATATAAGATAAGCAGAGTTACAATTTAAATTCAGGTTTTTATATACTATATTTTCCATGATCTTCGTTTTTTTGGAGGGCTTTATTTTATATGGTGGCAAGACACAAATCTACCGTCTTCAACAGACACAAGCTCAGGCTTGCCTTCCCCGCATTTTTCTTTAGAAGCTATAGGGCATCTTGTATAAAATTTGCAAGTAACACATCCCGTTGAATGCTCTATTGGTGCCATCTTCGCTCCTTCTAAACGCTTCCTTTTAATCTTTGGATCTGCTACTGGAACAGCAGAGAGAAGCATCTTCGTATAAGGATGTTTTGGATCTTGGATGATCCTTTCTGTTGGACCGATCTCAACGATCTCGCCCTGAAAGAGAACACCTAATCTGTCACAAATATAACGGGCAGAAGCAAGGTCATGAGAAATAAATAAATAGGTGAGGTTGAAATCTTTTTTTAATTTTAACATTAGGTTCATAAAACTTGCTCTGACAGAAGCATCTAACATGGAGATGGGTTCATCAGCTACAATGAATTTAGGGTCAAGCACCAATGCCCTGGCAATGGAGATTCTTTGTCTTTGACCTCCACTCAGTTCATGAGGATAACGGTAGAGGAAACCCTCAGCTGGTTTGAGTTCAACCTTTTCAAGGACTTCTTGAATCTTTCTTTCTCTATAGTCCCGACTTCCAATGTGTTGGGCTTTCAGAGGTTCTGCCAGTTCTTCATAAACAGTATGGACATTTAGCGGTTCTATCAGTGTATCAAAGACCGTTCTTCTTGGATTTAAAGATTCATAGGGATCCTGAAATATCATTTGTGCCTTTTTCCTGAAGGCCTTTAGGTCTCTCCCTTTAAGGGAATTTATCTCTGTTCCCTCAAAGAAAACTTGACCGGATGTGGCTTTCTCCAGTCTTACAAGAATCTTTCCGCAGGTACTCTTGCCACTTCCACTTTCTCCTACTAATCCGAAAACTTCTCCCTCGTTAATGTCAAAACTGATGTTGTGGAGGGCAGGGAGCCACTCTTTTGCTTTTCTAAAGAGATTCTTTTTCAGAGGATATAACTTAGAGAGATTATTTATTTTAATTAAAGTTTCAGCCATATCTCACCCCTAAACCAGATGGCAGGCCACATAGTGCCTGTCATCAATGAGACGCAATTCAGGTTCTTTTTCTATGCATACCTTTTCCTTCAAAGGGTTTCTCGGATGAAATCTACAGCCAGAAGGAGGATCAATAAGATCAGGTGGTTCTCCAGGTATAGGATTCAATTTTTTTATCTCTCCCTTTATAGAGGGATATGAACCCAATAAGCCCTTGGTGTAAGGATGAAGCGGATTTGAAACCAGGTCCGATGTTGGGGCATATTCTACTAAGGTACCAGCATATAATACACCAAGCATGTTACAAGTTTCAATAATGACAGATATGTCATGAGAGATATAGATCATGGTCATTTCCAGTTTTTCTTGGAGCTTTATAATCTCACTGATGATTTGATCCTGAACTAATACATCCAGAGCCGTTGTTGGCTCATCAGCAATAATAAGGTCTGGATTGCATGCAAGCGCCATAGCAATAATAGCCCTCTGCCTCATTCCTCCGCTATATTCATGGGGATAATCTCTTGCTCGTATAGGATCAATCCCCACAAGCCTATACAGTTCTTCAACCCTCTTTCTGGCATCTACTTTATTTATATCACTATGAGTCATGATTGCCTCAATAATCTGGTCTTCTATTCTAAAGACAGGGTTTAAGGCATTCATTGCAGCTTGGAATATCATGGATATCCTTTTCCATCTTATCTTTCGCATTTCTTCATCTGTTTTGGTTAATAAATCTTCACCATCAAAGATAATCTGCCCATTTGTTATCTCCGCATTTTGAGGAAGAAGTCCCATGATTGCCATTCCTATGGTGGTTTTTCCACATCCAGATTCTCCCACAAACCCAATAGACTCACCTTTTTCTACATCAAAAGAAACATTTTTTACAGCCTGAACATTTCCTTCTGATATTTTATATTGTATGCTTAGATTCTTTATTTCTAAAATCTTCATATTTAACTATCTTTCCCTGAGCCTGGGATTAACAATTTCGTCCATAGCCCTGCCTATAAGATAGAAGGATAGGGTTATGAGAGATATACTGATTCCAGGAGGAAGAAGCCAATAAGGTGCCCTGAACATATTTCCTGTCTTCCAGCACCATTGCAACATCATTCCCCAACTTACTGTACTGGTATCACCAAAGCCGAGAAAAGAAAGGGCTGCTTCTACCAGTATAGCCGAGGTTACCCTGAAGGTCATATAGAGTAAAGAGAGGGGAATAATATTTGGTACAATGTGTCTATGGATGATTCCAAATGGGTGTGATCCAGCAAGCCTTGCAGCATCGACATAGGGCCTCTCCTTTAAGGTTAAGACCTGAGACCTGATGACTCTAGCAGTACCTGCCCATCCAAGAAGGGCTATAACTACCACGATATTCCATATGCTTAATTTTCCGATTACTGCTGAAAGGATGATAATAACGAGGAGATCAGGGAGAACCAAAATGATATCTGCGAATCTCATAAGTAAAAAGTCGACGGTCTTACCAAAGTAACCAGCCAAAAGACCAAAAGTTGTTCCTATAGCAACGGTCATGAGAGCAGCAGATATCCCGATCATAAAGGCTATCCTTGCTCCCACAAGTAGCTGACTAAATATATCTCTTCCCATGAAATCTGTTCCCAGCCAATGGGTTGATGAAGGTCCTTCCGTGCCCAGTATCATGGGATCTACACCAATCATTGGTTGATACATGGGATTGATAAGAGGTGGCAAAAAAGATGCGAGGGCCATAAGACCAAAGAGCATTAATAATGCAACTCCCAACAGCCCCATCTTGTTTTTCTTAAAGATGAGCCAGTTTGAATAGAGTCTCTTTAAAAAGAAGAATCTTTTTCTTGTGAAAAAATTAAGATATTCTGATCTTTCTAATTTTCTATTTTTATTCAGTTCTTCTCTATTCATATATTTTATGTCTCCTAATACTTTATCCTTGGGTCAAGATAAGCATATAGGACGTCAGCAACCAAATTTGCTACCAGTACTAATGTTGATATGAGTAAAAAACTGGCTTGAGCCAGTGGATAATCATTATTGCTTACAGCAAATACCAATTCCCTCCCCAGGCCTGGCCAGGAAAATACCGTTTCAGTTATAGCGCTTCCATTAATTGAAAAGGCTATGCTCAAGCTTACTGAGGTGACTACAGGGAGCATAGCATTTCTTGCTGCATGTTTGTTTCTGATGATCTTTTCCTTAAGCCCTTTTGCTTTGGCAGTGATAATGTAGTCTTCCCGAAGGGTATCCAGCATACTGCTTTTCATAACCAGCATTGATCTTGAAAAATCAATTGTAAAGAGGACAAATAAGGGGAGTATCATGTGATGAATGACATCTAAAATTTTATAAAAGAAGCTGATAGTGGGATCCAGCCATATCTCAGGGGTAAGCATGCCATTTATGGGAAACCAATGGAACTTGAATCCAAAGATCCATATGGCTAAAAGAGCAAACCACGGGAGAAAAATGGTATGAAGCAGGAGACCTACAAAGGTTATGGTTGCTTCAATCTTTGTTCCTCTTTTCCATGCAATGAATTTTCCCAATGAAATACCAGCAAGGGCAGCTAAAATCGTAGCCGTGGTAAAGAGAAGGATGGTGTTCAATAATTTTTCTTTAATGATATCCAAAACCGGTTCAGCATAATGAAAGGAATTCCCAAATTCTCCTTTTAAGACATTCTTAAGATATTTAAGATACTGAAGCCATAAGGGGTCATTCAGTCCAAAGGCTTCCCTGAGGCTCTCTATATCTTCAGGAGTCATCGTTGGATCTATGATCATAGAGGTAGGGTCACCCGGTGCCAAACGAAAAAGGACAAAGAGAAGAGTGATAATAATAAATAAAGTTACGATGATTTCTACCGTTCTTCTTAAGATATATTTTTGCATGTTTAGTAATTGCTTGTGTTCACAAAGACATTAGCTCAATAAATAATATTTAGTAAAATAATCATTTCAAATATTTTTTATGAACAGAGTAATTTTAATCCGTTTTTGTCCTATTTTAAGGGTTTTATAAAAAGAAATGACCAGTAATTTCCGATACCATTTAGCTGATTCACCCATCCTGAAAAACGGTTTTTTCTATATCCCTCAATCACAGAAGCATTAAACAGGGGAATCCAAGGAATATCCTCCATGAGAATGGATTGCATTTCAAATATTATTTTTCTCCTTTTTTCTCTTTCTAATTCTTTGGCTGATTCATTGGCTAATTTGTCAAAAGAAGGGTTATTATAAGCACTTGTGTTTCTTCCCCTTCTTGTTATTTGGGATGAGTGGAAAAAATTTTGTATGTAATCGGGATCTATCCCTAATCGATAACCAAGGATAAATGTATCAAAGTCCTGTTTGAGTTTTACTTTATCGATGATAAACGATATCGATGCTGGTTTTGCAAAGGCGTTTATGCCGATATCCTTCAACCATTCCTGGATGACTATTCCAGACATCGCCCTTAGAGGGTCATAATCTGCAGGAGGGGTGAGGATATCAATATCAGGGACTTTTTTGCCATTTGGCATCTTTAAACCCTCTCCCCTTGTAAAACTATTGTTTTTTAATTCTACCTCTTTTTCCCATGTATAACCTGATCTTTTTAAGATTTCTATGGCCCTTTTAACCCTTTCTATTTTTGTCATTCCTTTTCCATAACGAGGGACATCAGGATTGTGCCAAAATTCATTTCCAGGTGGGACAATACTGTCTAACCGAGAGCCGTGACCATGAAGGATTCTCTTAACCATGAAATCTTTATTAATCAGATAAGCAACCGCATGCCTGAAATTTTTGTCATTAAAAGGTGGTTTTCGTAAATTAAAGGCAAAATAGCGCAGGCCATTCTCCTTATTTTCTGTAAGAGCGATTTGAGGGTCTTTTCTTAAATCATCAATATACCCAGGCTGTATACTCCACCATATATAATCCACATCCCCTTTTTTGAGAGCAAGGATAGCAGCATCTGTGGTTCCATAAATTTTAAAAAGAATACCGTCTATATAGGGACCTACTTTTTTACCGTTGAGTTCTCTATTCGCTGCAAAATAATCAGGATTCCTCTCCAGTTTTATAGAGCTTCCCCTTCTCCATGATACAAATTTGAAGGCACCATTGCCAAGAGGAGAGGGATTCTTGTAGTTCAAGAGAGTTCGCAATGGTTTTTCTGATTTTTTTGCCTTTTCAACAATGGGTTGCCATTTTGATTTTTGCACGATAAAGGAGAGAAGTGTATGGGTATAGAATATAGCCATGGGTTGAGAGAGGGTATATTTTATCGTATAGTCATCAATGGCCTCAATCTTTTTGACAAATTTCCATCTGGCTCTATACCTTGGTACTTTAAAATCTTTTATGACATTTGCAGTAAAAACCACATCGTGAGCTGTTACAGGGGTTCCATCATGCCATTTTGCCTTCCTCATCTTAACAATTGCTGTATTGTTTTCTTTGTTGTATTCGGAAGGTCCTTCTGCTACCCAGGGGATGATTTCAAAGGTTTTTGGAGCTACGGTATAAAGGTCCTCGTAGATTCTTTCAATAACATTTTTTGACCACATATCACTTGCTGTAAAGGGATTAAGGGTCTTCGGCTCATTCTGCATACCGATCTTTAAAATATTTTCAGAAGCATCGCTCACTTGACACAGAATGAAGATAGAGATTAATAAAAAAAGGATGATTTTTTTCATTTTTCTACCTTCTCCTCTATAAAACTAATAACATCTCTTTCTAGGTTTACATTATAGAGTTTGTTAATCCTGGGTATACCCCCTGGACTGATACAATTGATCTCTATAATCTTATCACCAATAACATCAATGCCAACAAAATACAGCCCATCAACCACAAGTTTCTTTTTGAGTTTATTGCAGAGATCCATATCTTTTTTTGTTATATTGCATTTAGAAAAACCAGCAGTAGCATGGATATTGGCTCGAACCTCTCCTTTTCTTGGGATTCTTCTCATTGCGCCTAAAATTTCCCCATTCAAAAGAAGGATCCTCTTATCACCTTTTTTTGCAATACTGAGATACTCTTGAACAATAACAGACTTTCTTTCACTATAGGGTTTATATTGGTCAACATAAAAATTGAGTAATGAATTGAGATTTTCAGGATCCTTTTTACTGATCTTTATCACTCCGAATCCCCCGTATGAGTCAAGAGGTTTCATTATCATATCTCCTCCAAATTCATCTATGATCTTCCTAAGCCTCTGGGGGTCTTTTGAGACATGAGTTTCTGGTATGATATCGGGAAAACTTAGCATATAGAGTTTGTTATTTGCTCTTACCTGTCCATCAACATCATTGATAACAAGTACATCGTCCTTGACAAGCCTGAGATAGCTTACCATCCTGAAATCCAATGGAGGATCTTTTCTCGTAAATATCACATCAAGGTCTTTAACATCTTCAAATATTCTCTCTTCTTTTTGGGCCTCTAATTTTATCCTCTCCCAGTATGATGATAGAGGCATATCTTTGGTGGTTGTTATATATTTCATTCTTGCCATTACCTTATTTTCTTTGATATAAAAATCGTGAGGCTCAAAAAAGAATATATCATGTCCCCTCTGGTTGCATTCATACATAAAGGCACTTGTGGTTTCCCATGTAGGGTCGATTTTTTCTAAGGGATCCATCACATATGCTATCTTCATTTTTAGAGCAGAACTAATTTAAAAAGAATTTTCACAATTTATGACGCAAAAATATATATAATATAAATACTTATGAGTCAAGTAAAAGAGATAGTTTGAAAATCTTTAAATTCAGAACAAAAAATCAAAGATATTAATTTTCGCTCTTTTAATTATATGGTAATAGAGATTTTACCAGTAGTAATGACCATATGTTCCCAATACCATTTAACTGCTGAAACCATCCAGAAAATCTATCCAATCGATATACTTCAATCATAAATGAACTGTAAAGAGGAATATAGGGTACTTCCTCGATAATTATCTGTTCCATTTTTTTTATGAGTTCTTTTCTCTCTTTGAAATCTGTTTTTATAGCCGATGCATCTGCAAGCCTATCAAAATCAAGATTTTTATATCTTGAAAAATTTTTTCCATATTTGACGGCTTCTCTGGAGTGAAAAAAGATCCTTAAATAGTCTGGGTCAATTCCTAAGTTCCATCCTAGTATAACAACATCAAAATTGCGTTCGTCTTTAACTCTTTTCATGAGGCTTCTAAAAGGTTCTGACTTGATCTCAACAGGTATTCCTATTCCCTTCCACCACTCTTGAATGAATCTTGCAGAAATGGCTCTTGCAGGATCATACTCAAAAGAAGGGAAAAGTATTACAAAGGGTGGCACAGGTTCGCCATTCGGCATGAGTAAGCCTTTACCATAAGAGACGAGGCTTTTTTCAATTGATGGTTTTTCTCTCCATTTGTACCCAGCAGATTCCAGGAGATCCATTGCCTTTTGGATTCTTTCTTTTCTTGACAAATCTTTTCCATATTTTCTAGTCTCTGAATTGTGCCAAATGGTATTTCCTGGTGGGATAATGCTATCCAGACTTACACCATAATTATTCAATACATTAGTAACCAAGATATCCTTATCAATTAAATAGGCAAGAGCCTGTCGAAAATGTTTATCATTAAAAGGTTCTTTTCTCAAATTAAAGGCAAGATATTGAATAGCATTCATTGGACTTGTTGTTAGATATATTTTCAAATTATTTCTTATCTGACTAAGATATCTGGGTTCTATGCTTCCCCATATATAGTCAATTTCTCCACTTTTAAGGGCATCTATCATCTGATTTATATCTCTATAAATAAGAAAAACAATTTCGTTTATATAAGGACCAATTTTATATCCAAGAATTTTTGTTCCCTGTCCGAAAAAGAATTCGTTTTTTATCAGTTTAATATATTTCCCTGATTCCCATTTAGAAAACCTGAAGGGACCACTTGAAATGATTTTTTTGGGTTGATATCCTAAAAGAGTCTTAATAGGGTTTTTTGATGTCCTTGCTTTGAGCACAATGGGTGTCCACTGTTTCTTTTGAATAATTGGGGTTAGCATGGTTTGAGAAAAGAAGATCGCCTTTTTTTCTGTCAGAGTAAATTTTATAGTGTTTTTATCCAGAGCCTTTAATCCTTTGATGAAATCCCAGTCAGAATAGAAGGATGGGATCTTGAATTCTTTTATTATATTTCCTGTAAAGACAATATCATCCGCCGTTAATGGGGTACCATCTTCCCATTGAGCCTTTTTAAGATGGATAATAACTTCATTAGTGTGATTAAAATGGGGTTTCTCAACAGCTAACCATGGAACAATATCAAGGGTTTTTGGACCCTTTATATAAAGAGATTGATAGAGCTGTTTTATGATATTCTTAGACCATCGGTCAGTAGCACTAAAGGGATTCAAAGTCTTGGGTTCTTCTATAAGACCGATTTTAAGGGATAGTGAGCTATTAAGCGTTCCTGGTGTGGTGGATAATGCTGGAGATTGAAAATTGATAAGGAAAAATAATAAGATTATTAAGTGGAATATTCTTTTCATGAATTCAAACAGCCTTTTTTGAAATGAGTTTATATACCAAGACAGGCTTGGATACATTTTTAAATCTCTGTTCACTCATCGGTTCTATTTCAAATTGATCCTTGATTCTTTGCGCGGTTTCTTCTCCTACAAGGAGTTTTCCTTTGTCAGCAAAAGCAGCAATTCTGGCTGCAAGGTTCGTTACTGAGCCTGTGGCCGTGTATGTCCATCTTGTACCTGACACACCTTCAAATTTTGTTGAGCCAACAGATGCTATCCCTGAATTGATTCCCATATTTACCTCAAGTGGTTCTATTTCATCCTTTATATCTTCATTGATTTTAATAGCTTTATTTCTTATAGCGAGGGCTGTTTTTGCTGCTGCTGTAGCATTTTTAACAGGATCCTTCTCTTGAAAGATAATCATCAAACCATCCCCAGCAGTTTCATTTATATCTCCATTGTTTTTGTTGATATCATCCAGAAAAGCTGAAAAATATTTTTCTACAATAAAGTTTACCTTTTTTGCATCCATGGCCTCACTGATCTTTGTGTATCCACCTATGTCCAAAAAGAGTACGGATACATCCCTATCACTTTTCATTAATTCCTCACCATCAATATCCTTTTCTATGATTCTTTTTACTGTTTCTGGGACAAATTTACTTAAATTGACCTTCGCCCTCTCTAGGAGAGAGACCTTATCCAAGGTTATTTGTAATCTGGTCAAAGTATCATTCAATTCAATATTTTTTTCTTGCAAATCTTTACGGGCTGATTTTAATTTATCTGTCATCTCATTAAAAGATATTCCCAATCTTCCTATCTCATCTTGAGATTTAATGTCTATTTTTGTATCCAAGTCACCCTTACCAATGCTCTCTGAGGCTTGGCCGAGGCTTTGTATGGGTTTAATGATGATATATTTCATAAGGATTTTAAGGGCAATCGATACCAGAACAATGACTGCTAAAGAGATTATGATGGCATTTGTTCTGTTTTTCTTGACCTGAAGAAAGGCATCATCCATGCGGGATGAGATTCTTATTACTCCTCTTATTCTCTGAGTTCCACCGTGGCACACCTGACACCCCTTCGTGTTGATAAGGGGTTCTAAATGTGTTAAAAGAATTTTGCCATTTTGCTTTTCGAAATATTCAACCATACTTTCTGTTTGAAGGGCTTTTTTAAAATACTCATTATCGATCATGCTTAAGCTTTTACCCTCGCTTTTTTCAATAGCCTCAATGACCTCTCTGCTTAGGGTCGTTAAGCTTTTTAACCTTGCTAAGGTCTCTATATCCTTGAATGCTTCTGTTCCATTTGTTCTTAGAATATCAAGATTATCAATGTCTTCAACGGTTTTTAGATCGTTCATAACCTGCCTGATAATA
>DATKYB010000019.1 GCA_035528715.1 Nitrospinota bacterium
TTAAAAGCACTTCCCCTTTATATCGATAGGCCTTTTTAATAAATCTGCTTTTTGGGTATTCTGAAATGATGATCTCGACAGAATCGAGCGCCTCTTTATAATTTTTTGATCCATACTGTTTTTCAAAATATCGGATGAGTATCTTTTCCCTTTTCGGGTAGTCCTTGTGATGTGTGATAATCTCTTTATAATATCCGAAGGCTTCTGATTCCTCTTTCTGCTTGAAATAAATATCGGCGATATAAGAAAGAACGTCTGGGACATATTTGCTCTGGGGATAATCTCCTAAAAATATTTTCAGCTCTTTCAGAGCAAGTTGATATATTCCATCCCTATAAAGGCCTTTTGCAAAGAGATATTGGTCTTCTTCTTTATTTTGAATTTTTTCAGTGGCATGGACTATAGAAAAGATAAAAATGAAGCTAAGAATAACTAAAAGATTTAAAGACAGCTTTAATCTATAACTATCCTTTCTCAAGAGAGATTCTCCCTACCTAGAACTGCTGATCCTATTACAGATAAAGAAACTATACAAAAACAGTTTTTAAATGGCAAGGGAAAATAGGAAAATTGGGTTTTAAGTTAAATTCAAATAGAAGCAAAAGCTATTTTATTTTAACGGCTAGTTCTTTCAGCCTTTCCACATAAGACATTGGTAATTTTGTTTTACCTATCAATATATCACTATTATAATTCCCATGACAATCTGAACCACCTGTAATGACGAGATCATATTTTTCTGCAATATTTAGATAGTGCTTTATATCTTCAGAGGTATGAGAAGGATGGTAGATCTCCAAACCCTTAAGACCAAACCTCATCATCTCTGGAATAAGATGATCTCTTCTTTGCAAACCAGGATGAGCAAAAACAGGTATACCTTTAGCTTTTAAAATAATATCGATGGCTTCTTTAAAACTCAGGGCATCTATTTCTATATAAGCTGGTTTACCATTTCCAATAAATCTATCAAAGGCCTCAAACAGAGAAGATACCCATCCCTCGTTTTTTAAGAAACGGGCAAGGTGCAGCCTCCCAACACAACCATCACCAGAAAATGCCATGAATCTATCCACATCTATATAAACCCCTAAATCTTTTAGTTTCTTTATCATTCGAAGCATCCTCTCTTCACGCAATTTTTTGATTTTAAGAATTTTCTTTTCTAAGTTCTTGTCTCTCCAATCAATAAAGTATCCTAATATATGAATATCTTCATTTCCCTCTGTAGCAGTAAGCTCAACAGAAGGAATAACCTCAATCCCATTCTTTTCTCCAGCTTTAAGCCCAGATTCAATTCCCATAATCGAATCATGATCAGTAATAGCTATAGCCTTCAAACCAATTTTTTTTGATCTCTCAACAACTTCTTCTGGTGAAGAGAGACCATCGGAGTATTTTGTGTGAAGATGGAGATCAGCGAATTCACTTTTCATAATAATCCAACTATTTCCAAGTAAAAAATGGAGCGGGCAACGGGATTCGAACCCGCGACACCAAGCTTGGGAAGCTTGTACTCTACCAACTGAGCTATGCCCGCTCAATTATCCGGTTCTTTAATTTTTATTTTATTATATAGTGACCATAAAAAAAATCAATTAAAATAGTTTATGATATGTTCTATAAGTATTGACGAATCTGATCAATTCCAAAAATTTCTTCTATATATTTCAAAGCCTCATTTCTATCAATTATTATTCCAGAACCTCTAGCCTCTTGAACCTCTCTTAATATTTCTCCAAAAATAGGTCCTGGTTTTATACCATATAAATTGATTAAGTCTTTACCTCTAATAAGAGGTTTCTCTTCGAATTTTATATATCGATTTAAATAATAATCAAATAACCTGTCTATAACTCCACTCACATCAGTATTATTCAAATCTCTGCCTTCTTTCAGAGTAGCCTTTGCATCAGCAAGGGCAATCAGACAGACTTCAACACCTTCTTTCCCAATATCTTTGAAAAACCGAAAAAAAGCTCTTTCTGAAAGCTTCTCGGCTTTACTCATATGAAGAGGTCTTAAATGATTTAATATTATTTTTTTGATACTATCTACTGAACGATTACTCATCTTCAATCCTAAACCAAAATTTTTCCCTATTTCTGCACCTACTTTTTCATGTTCAAAAAATCTTCTATTACCCTGATTATCCTCCGTCATTGTCTTTGGTTTTCCAATATCATGGAAGAGAGCGCAGAATTTTGCTATTTCTTTTTTAGAGATATTTGCCTCGACCTCTTCTTTGAGATGAACTTTTAGCCAATCAAAATAATGAGGAAACAAAAATTCGAGACTATCGAAAATCTCTTCTAAAAAAATCAAGGTATTGAGACTATGTTTCCACAGGTTGTATCTTTTCCCTTCACCTATAGATATATTCTCTAAGGACTTTATCTCTTGAAAAAGAAATTCTAAAAGGTTTAATTTATAGAGCTTTTGGATAAAATAACTGCTTTTGGGGGATAAAAATATCTTGAACAACTCTTCCTTTATCCTCTCAGGAGAAACTGTCTTTATAAGATGTGATTTAGCTTTGATGAATTTTTCAGTCCTTTCTTCTAAGTGAAAACCTAATGTTAAAAATCTGATACCTCTTAACAACCTTAGAGGATCATCTTCTAAAATTTTTTCATCTTTAACGCGTATAATCTTATTCTGAATATCTTTTATTCCCTCTGAAGGGTCAATAACTGAGACCCCCTTCTCTTCCAATATATCTTTTAATTTCACAGCAAGAGAGTTCACTGTAAAGTCTCTCAAAAGAAGATCTTCTTCAATCATGCCCTCTCTGAAACCAACAATATCAATCTGGACAAACTCTTCTCCCTTTTTCAGCACAACCCTGAATAGAGACCTCTTTTTATCCAAGCAGAAAAAAGAGCCTGAAATTCTTCTGGCCAACTCCTCTCCAAAAACCTTTACATCCCCTTCAACTGCAATATCCATTTCATTTTCTTTTACCATTCCCAGAATAAAATCCCTGACAATCCCTCCTACAAGATAGACTTCTTTCTTTAAATCCTTTGATAAGGAATCGATATCTTTCAAAAGAGAAGCTATCTTCAGACTGTTTAATATATCCTTAGAAAGGAGGGTAAAATTCCCCATAAAAACCTTTTTAAAATATATCCTATAATTCTTTATTTAATGATTACTGCTTTCAATCTTATCATAGAAAGATCACCTAACGCAGACAAAAAGAAAAAAAGAAAGAAATTATATAAAGATACAACTAAAAAATTAAATAAGAGAGAAAAAGACGTTTATTTAGAGATAAGTTTTTAAAGTTTGTGATGATCTGGATTGAAAATTAACGGAAACTTTAAAAATATTGAACTAAAGCAAGAAATCATCAATCACCCGCAATATTACCTTCCCCAGATTCTGCTATTTCACCAATTGGTCTGTAGTTTACTTTAATGTCTATTTTTTTCTTTTCCTGTCATATGTCTACTTCATCTACTCTACTCCCTTGGAAAATATATCCTATCTCTTTATTCCTTTTAGAGATGACTTTTATCGTTGGCTCTTTGGGATCAACGAATCCTTGAGTATCCATGAAATATTGATCCACAATCTGCTTAAGTGACCTTCTTCCTACTATTCTATCTCTGCTGTATTCGCCTGACGTTTCAACAGAGTAGTTTCCGAGAAAAAAGAGGAAGACCTCATCCAATTTTGACTTTTCTTCTCTATCAGGATCACGATTTACTATCTTCACAACATTAAATTTTCGTTTATAAAAAGAAAGTGATTTTATCTGATCTAGTTTTACCTCTTTCTGGCTGAGATAATCGGCAAAAGAAAAGACAGCTCTTGGGGTTATGAAAACCATCAAAAAAATTACCATTAAAAGAGCAAATTTCCCTAACTTAATTGAATAAAAATCTTTTAATGGTTGATGCATAAAAAGATCTCCTTTTTAACCCGATGAATTTATTTTATGGCCTTATGACTGCAAGGATATAGGCATCCAAATTTAAATATTTCTTGGCTATCAAGAGAACATCACCTGTAGTTACTTTTGATATCTTTTTGTAATATCTTTTAAATTCATCAAAACCCAATCCATAAATCTCATTAAAGCCCATATCAGCAGCCTGAGCAGAATACCTCTGCAAGCCAATCTCATAGTCTCCGATCAGGCTTTTCTTTGCCCTTTCAATTTCTTGAACACTAACTTCTCTCTCTACTATCTTTCTCAACTCTCTTTTAATCCCTTTGATGGCCTGTTCTTCTTTTTCAGGGCTGGTTGCTATATAAACACCGAAATATCCAGGTTCTATGCCAAGACGATTAAAAGATGTGACGGTATATGCCAAACTCTCTTTATCTCTGAGTTCAATAAACAATCTCCCTCCTTGACCTGAGAGAATAGAATTCAGAACCTCCAGAGGATATCTATCGGGGCCCTTCATAGATGTTCCCAAAAAACCAAGCATAATATGGGTCTGCTTTTTTTCTCTTCTCTTTGTTTTAACTCTTACCTTCTCAACGGTTTTCTCTTTAGGTATATGAGGGAAAATAAAATCATGAGATCTCCATTTCCCAAAAAGGGTCTCTACTTTCTTTATGACCTCATTGCTGTTTATATCTCCTACGATACTAAGGACCATATTGTTGGGAATAATGTACTTTTGATAAAACTCTTTCAGATCATTTCTGGAAAGATTCTTTACTGAATTTATCGTCCCGAGAGAAGTCATTCCATAGGGATGATTTTTGAAAAGAGTGCTATAAAATATCTTTGCGGTTGATTGTATAAGATTATCCTCTTCTCGCTGAATATTATAAATAATCTCCCTCCTCTTTTTCTCTAGTTCTTCATTATCAAAGCTTGGATTGAGAATGAGGTCAGCAAAGAGTTCTATCCCCTTATCAAAAAATTGGCTAAGGACGACTGCCTCAACTCCCAAACTGTTTCTTCCAGAAAAACCTGAAACACTTCCAGCAATCGACTCTATCTCATTTGCTATATCGAGAGAGCTCTTTGTTTTCGTCCCCTTTGTAAACATCTCAGCGACAAAATTACTCACCCCGTTATTTTCACTAACTTCAAAACGTACACCTCCCAAAAATACCCCTCTCATTGCTACAATAGGTACACCATGATTTTGTTTAATAAGCAGGGTTAAGCCGTTATCCAGTTTTTTCTTTATAATTTCACTTTCAGCTTGTTTGGATGGCCTTTTTTCAAGTTCTCCTTTAATGTCTTTTGTTATCCTTTTAATATCTTTTATGTCGATAAACTCCTTTGTATCCTTTGGAAGAAGAATCCCAACTGTCATGTTAGTATCTTTTAAATATTTTCCGGCAACCCTCATAATATCCTTTGCTGAAACCTTATCTATCTCCTCTATATATTTCTTTTGATAAGAGATATCACCAAATACCGCGTGAAAGAAACCAAGGCTTCTGGCCTGGCCCTGCATGGTTTCCTTCTTATATATAAAATCACTCTTCAAATTAATCTTTGCCTTTTTCAGTTCTCTAGAGGAAACACTTTCTTGTTTTAGCTTAAATAGTTCCTCTAAAATATTTTTAAGGGCGTCTTGAACTTTAGCTTTTTCCAAAGAGGCCTCAACTAAAAATATCCCTGGATCCTTTAAAGATAGGGCATATGAATAAATAGAGTTTGCAAGCTCTTTTTGTATCTTTACTCTTTGGAAAAGTCTGGAACTCTCTCCCTGCCCTAGAATTAAGGCAAGCACATCTAAAGCGTAGGTATCTTGATGTGTGGCTTCTGGAATATGAAATGCTAGACTCAGTCGGGCTTTTTTTACATCTCTTGAGAAAATAACATTCCTTAATTCGTCTTGTGTCGGCTCTAAGAGCCTTTCTCTTTCAGGAAGATAATCTTTTTTAAATCGACCAAAGGCATCTTTTACCTTTGGTATCAAAATATCTTTATCAAAGTCGCCTGTAACAACTAGAAACATATTCTCAGGGACATACCATCGATCAAAATACTCCAGCAGTTTTTTTCTGGTAAGGCTTTTTATGGTTTGTTCGTATCCAATAATAGGCTTTCCATAGGGATGAACTCTAAAACTCTTTGAAAAAAGCTTATCATGAAGTTCCCTCTCAGGAAGGTCTTTAGCCCTCTTAACCTCCTCCAATATGACATCTAGCTCTCTCTCTAATTCTTTAGGATCAAAAGTTGGATTGATGATCGCATCAGATAATATATCGAGAGCTGTATCAAGATATCTGCTGGCAATTACAATGTAATATATAGTATAGTCGTATGAGGTAGAGGCATTGATATTTCCTCCAGCAGCCTCAACCTCTTTGGCTATCTCACCAACTCCCCTTTTCTTTGTACCCTTAAAAAGCATGTGTTCATATACATGAGATAAACCTGCTTCTTTCTTCTTTTCATCAGCGCTTCCCACATTCACCCAAACATTAAGCGCTACAACAGGTGAAGAGTGATCCTCTAAGAGAATCACCTTCATCCCATTTTGCAAACCAAAGATGGAAGGATTTTCTCGATCGGTTTCTGCATCAGAATTCTTTAATAACAAAACGACGAATAGAAAAAGAAATATCGATATTTTAAAAATCTTCGACAAGAAATCCTCTCTCATTCAATTCTCCTTATAGATGACAAATCATAACTCTTTCTTTTCTGGTTTTAACCTCTCCAGTCTTCATAGTATATCCTATCGACACCAGAGCCTTCTTTTGACGATGAAACTACCAAAAACAATAACAAGAAGAATACTGATAACCTGGGCCATTCGAAAGTTTCCTATCATTAAACTATCAGCCCTGAAAAAACTAACAAAAAAGCGTCCAATTGAATAAAGGATGATATATAATGAAAACAAGAATCCCTTTTTATATTCTCTTTTTCTGATTCCCCAAAGAGTAAGGAAAATCGTAAAATTTAAAACCATCTCATATAACATCGTAGGATGAAGAGGAACAGAGCCGAACTGGGCCCCAGCAATACTTGTCGGAGGGAATACGATACCCCAAGGCATGTCTGTGGGAATTCCATGGGCATCCCCGTTCATAAAATTTCCAAAGCGACCAAAGGTTTGTCCTAAAATGATTGCCGGTGCTACTGAATCTGCCATTTCCCAAAAAGACAGATTATGCCTTTTACAAAACAGGATGCCAGCAATAAAACCTCCGATTAACCCGCCATGGATTGCCAAGCCACCGTGCCAAACTGCAAGTATCTCTTTTAGATTCCTGCTATAAAAACTCCAATTAAATATAACATAGTATATTCTGGCACCCAATATCCCCATAATAATCAAAAAAAGAACGGAATTAACTATATTGTCTTCTGTAAGAGCTATGCCTTTTCGTTTAACTTCTTTTTTTATAAGGAAAATCCCAACTAATATAGAGACGACATACATTAAGCCATAATACCTCACCGCTATTGGACCAAACTCAAAAAGAATAGGGTGCATAGCTTCCCTTCTTAAAAAAATAAAACATTAATTTACGTCTATATAATATATAATAAAAGGGTATTATAAAAATTCAAGATTTTTGCTTTTAAAAATAAAAACGATCATAATCCTTTATTATTTTCAGATAATTGATTTAAAAATTTATAGGCTTTAGGAGATCTTCCCAAATGGACCTCTATGTAGGTGTTTATCAGCCTGCTTAATTCTCTGTTTAATTCAAGGTTTAATTTTAATCTTGTTACTCTCTCCAAATCCACAGCCATGGCCTTTTTTATAAAATTCAACACGCCAGGTGTTATTTTCAAAACATCTTGACTGTCTTTCGAACATCTATCACAAAGAATACCCCCAAAAAGATAACTGAACTTAAAACTATCTTTATCTTGTACAAGATGGTTACACTTTACACATTGATCAAGCCTTGGCCTATAGCCAATAAGAGACAAGATGCGTATTTCGAAAATTCGAAGAAGGGCATCAATTCTCTCTAACCCAGAGGCCTCAATTGAAGAAATAATACGGGTCATTAAATCAAATATATTTTTATTTCTCTGTCTTTCTTTCAGAACTAAATCAATCAGCTCAACAATATAAAGACCTCTGCTTAATCTCTCAAAGTCTTCCCTTATTTTATGAAAAGAGATGATCGTTTCGCATGAATTTATATTTACTAAGCCTTTGTTCTCTCTGTCAAAATATATCAAATTTACCAAATTTAATGGTTGAATATCCCCGCCGTATCTGCTTTTTATCCTTCTGGCCCCTTTTATAACTCCACTTATCTTTCCATATCTCTCGGTAAAAAATTTAACGATTTTATCTGCCTCTCCCAGATTTCTACTTCTTAAGACCACTCCTCTTGAGCGAAATATTGGCATACGATACCCTTTAGTGATATCCAAATTCTTTTAATGATTTATCATCTTTTCTCCAGTCTTTCCTTACCTTCACCCATAGATTGAGATATACTCTATTTCCAAAAAATCTTTCAATCTCTTCCCTTGCATCCTTGCCAATCTTCTTCAACATCTTTCCACCCTTTCCAATAATTATACCCTTTTGGGATTCCTTTTCTACAAATATAACAGACTCGATTACCATCATTTCACCCTTCATCTCTAAACTTTCAACGATGATGGCAACGGCATATGGAATCTCTTGTTTTGTAGAACTGATTACCTTTTCTCTGATCAATTCTGCTACAATGAAAGACTCTGGCCTGTCAGTCAACATATCATCGGGAAAATACTGAGGCCCAGGGGCTAAATTTTCATCAATTTTTTTTAGCAATCTCTCTAAATTTTCTCCTGTTAGAGCAGAAACAGGTATAATATCTCTAAAA
Source organism: Nitrospinota bacterium (assembly GCA_035528715.1). Taxonomy (NCBI): domain Bacteria; kingdom Pseudomonadati; phylum Nitrospinota; species Nitrospinota bacterium. Next base: position 8,779 of record DATKYB010000019.1, read on the forward strand.
AAAGAAAAGATCTCTTTGTAAAGACTGATTATTGATGAAATGTCCTTTTTCCCTAATAAATCTATTTTATTTAATACTAGAAAAACGGGGGTATCAATCTTTTCCAATCTCTTAAGAACATCTCTGTCAATATCCCCTGCTTCAGCTTTATCATCGATAACGAATAATATGATGTCGACCTCTTGATAAGAGGCTAAAGCAATCTTTGTCATAGATCGATTCAATTTTGATCGAGCCATATGGATGCCAGGAGTATCCAAAAAAATCATTTGGGAATTTGTTAAATTTCTAATCCCGATAATCTTATTTCTGGTAGTCTGAGGTTTTTCTGAAATGATTGAGAGTTTTCTACCCACTAATTTATTCAATAATTCTGACTTTCCAACATTTGGTCTACCAATTATGGATATAAACCCAGATTTATAAACCTTCTCTTCCAAACAATTTCCTCCAATATAAAAACTCTCGATTTGATTTTGGTTTGGTTTCCTTAACCATAACAAATATCAATTATTTAAACAAGTCGATTAAATCTACACAATCTACTAAAACTATCAAATAGCAGAAATTCTGTCACAAAACAGTCACAACATTAACAAAAGGTTTCCGGGATAAAAAGGAGTTTCTGAAATGAAAAGACTTTCCAATTATTTAGTCTTCCTTGAACCAAGAAGAGATTACACTTTTACAATCTAAAAGAAACCCAAAAACATGTAAAAGTAGAACCGCAGCTAAAATTTTTATTGATACTGTTTGCATTTCGAATATCATAATTAAGACCAAAGCAAAGGCAAGAGAAATGAAGAACGAGAAAACATGAAAAAAGATCATTTCATCTTTTCCAATTTCAGGTTCTTTAGATAAATTAAAAATCTTCTTTTCACATTTATTCTTTTGCTCACGATATGTATGTAAATCTTTCCTATAATTTCTAATAAATAATAAACCACCAAAATAAATAACAAAACATATAACCAAAATTAGTATTCTCCACCAATTTTCAAGTTTATCAGAAAATAAAGCTATTAAAAAACCGACAAGTGACGTCATACAAAAAAAGAATACTCTCCATTGTTGTGATTTAGCAAATTGAATATCTTGAACTTTTATTGGATAAAGTATTTTTGCCTCATCTTCTGTTAAATTGTCATAATCTATTTTTTCTTTTTGTGGCTTTTCATTCATTTTAAAAACCTTTTTAGGATAAGAAAATAATATCAATCTTTATCAAACAATTTATGCAAAAATATAAGCTATTGTCAATAAAAGGAATAAAAAAATTTGAAGTGGTTAGAAAACTATCACAATTTTATCACAATAAAATAAAGCCCTTGATTTAAACCTAATTCAATCAAGGGCATACAAAAAAACTCTTGGTCCTTTATGGACCAAGAGTTTTATAATGTTTTCTACTTCTTTCGAATAGATAAAAGTTTAAAAAAATTCTGTCTTTGTTAAACTGAAATCAAAAATCTTCTTATTCTTCCGAGAAACCTCTCATTTCAGAATATTTCAATACCTTACTATCCCATAAAGACCATGGGCCTCTTGTCTTAGCGAATTTTACTGCATCTTCTTTTTCTTTATAAGGGTTATCACGTGAAATCGTTAGATTCTGACCAGGAAAAACCAAATCAGGATCTTTTATCTGATTTTTATTGGCCTTATATATCAATGGCCATTGCAAAGGATTATTATAAACATCTTTATATTCAGAGATTACCCAAAGGCTTTCACCTTTTACTACATTATGGCTTGTAGGCATAGGGGATATCATAGCTCCTTCTGTTACTGGTTTTGCAGGCATAGGAGCAGGAGGGGCTTTTTTAGCCTTTTCAGCCTTTTCTATAGCCCGTTCCTCCTCAGTACCAAAAACCAGATCACCAGGCTTCTTAGGACAACCATAAAGGATAAAAACTGTTAGAATAGCCACAATTGAAACCATTACTAAAACAGAATTTGAAAGATATTTCTTCACCTGCTACACCTCCCTCTTTTTAAGTTAGGTATTAAAAGAAGAATTTTCTTCAAAATACCATGATTTAGTATATTTGTCAAGCTAATTTCTCGGGCCTATTTAATAGAAAAACTATTGATGGAGCTTGAGTTTTAAACTGAGTTCGCTGAGTTGCTTATTATCTACTGGAGACGGAGCATTTGTCAAAAGACACGTTGCTTTTTGAGTCTTTGGGAAAGAAATTACATCTCTGATTGCTCTGGATTCAGACAGGATCATAAGAAGTCTATCTAGACCTAATGCGATTCCTCCATGAGGTGGTGCACCATACTCTAAAGCCTCCAGTAAAAAACCAAATTTCTCTTCTGCCTCATCTTTTCTAATCCCGAGGCATTTAAACATCATATCTTGAATTTCTTTTTGATGTATTCTTATACTCCCCCCTCCTATCTCCTGACCATTGAGAACCAAATCATATGCTTTTGCTCTTATCTTTGACGGGTCTTCGTTGAGAAGGGAAATATCTTCATCTACAGGTGATGTGAAGGGATGGTGCATAGCAACAAATCTCTTTTCCTCCTGGTCATATTCCAAAAGGGGAAAATCTGTTACCCATTCAAAATTGTATTGCTTCTTATCTATCAATTTAAGCTTCTCAGCCAAAAATATACGCAGTTTGCCTAAAATTTCTGATACAAACGGAGTCCTATCCGCAACCATAAAGAAGATATCTCCCTCTTCTCCCTTTAGCATTGAAGATATAGAATTTAATTCCTCCTCTTTAAAAAATTTAGCGACAGGAGAATTGATAGTTCCTTTTTCAATTTTACACCATGCTAATCCTTTGCCACCAAGAGTTTTAGCAAGTTCTGTGAGTTCATCCAATTCTTTACGAGAAAAATAAGAACATCCCTTTACATTAACTCCTTTTACCTTTCCCCCTTCTTTAACCACATCTTTAAAAACTTTAAAACTTGAACCGCTAAAAACTTCTGTTATATCAACCAACTCTAATCCATATCTCGTATCAGGCTTATCAGTTCCATATTTCTCTATAGCTTCTTGATAACTTATTCTTGGAAAAGGTATAGTGATTTTTTTTCCTTTAACCTCTTTGAATATTTGAAACATCATTCTTTCAATTACATCAAAGATATCCTCAGGATTGACAAAGGACATCTCCATATCTATCTGAGTAAATTCAGGTTGTCGATCTGCCCTCAAATCTTCGTCCCTAAAACATTTTACAATCTGAAAATATTTATCATAACCAGAAATCATCAACAACTGCTTGAATATTTGGGGGGACTGAGGTAAGGCATAAAATCTGCCTGGATTAACCCTGCTAGGAACAAGATAATCCCTGGCACCTTCAGGGGTACTCTTTGTTAAAAAGGGGGTTTCAATTTCAATAAACCCCTCATCATCGTAAAAATCCCTGATCGTTTTTGCTGTCTTATATCTTAACTTCATGTTTCTCTGTAAAGGAGCTCTTCTAAGGTCCAAATATCTATATCTCAACCTCACATTTTCTGTCAGCTCTTCTTCATCCTCAATAGAGATTGAAAAGGGTAATGTCTTTGCTGTATTTAATATCTTTAACTCTTTAATATTAACCTCAATTTCTCCGGTTAGAAGTTCTTTATTTATTGTCCCAGGAGGTCTTTCAGCAACACTTCCAAAAATAGCTATAACATATTCATTCCTGAGACTTTTTGCTTTCTTGAAAGCTTCTTTACTAATATCAGGATCAAATACGATCTGTGTAATCCCTTCTCTATCTCTTAAGTCAACAAATATCAATCCTCCATGATCTCGTCTCCTATGGACCCATCCCATAAGAATTACTTCAGTGCCAATATTCTTTTTGTTCAACTCCCCACAGGAATGGGTTCTCTTTAAACCAGCTAAACCTTTTTCCATCTCTGAGCCTTTTTAGATTCTGTAAATATCTCTAAAATAAGTATTTATTAAATTAACCGAATTATTATATATTAGAGTCATCATTAGTCAAGAACTTTCTATTTTCTTCTCCTATTTCCGATCCTTTATAAAATTGAATAAGTCTATATATTGTGCTATCTTTCATCTCAAATCTTAAGATTATCATTTAAGCATAAAAGAAAATCTTATGAAAAAAAATATTATCGCTCTATTTCTATCTTTTTCTCTCTTGCTTATTTTCTCGTGTATTTCCATTACTTATGCTCAAAATACTAAAGAAGATTCCTCTAAACTTGAAAAAGCCATGAAAAAGATGATAGAAAATGATCTAAAGGGAAGAGGAATAACCGATCAAAGGGTCTTGACTGCGATGAAAAGGGTCTTAAGGCATAACTTTGTCGATAAAAAATTCAGGGACGTCGCCTATTCAGATCATCCCTTACCCATTGATGAAGGCCAGACCATATCTCAACCTTATGTAGTTGCCCTTATGACAGAGTCTCTTAGAATTAAAAAGGGAGAAAAGGTTCTTGAAATAGGAACTGGCTCAGGATATCAGGCAGCTGTTCTTGGAGAAATAACAGACAAGGTTTACACCATTGAGATTCGAGAAAGACTGACAAAAAGAGCAAAAGAAACATTAATAAAAGAAGGCTATGAGAGTATAAAAGTAAAACATGGGGATGGATATTTTGGATGGAGGGAATATGCTCCCTTTGATGCTATTATGATAACTGCCGCAGCAAACCATGTTCCACCAACACTTTTAAATCAATTGAAAGAGGGAGGCCGACTTATCATACCTTTAGGAAGCACCACATATTTTCAAACATTGACATTAATCGAAAAAAAGAAAGGGGATTTTTTGACTACTCATATTACAGGGGTTCGTTTTGTGCCGATGACAGGGGAAATACTAAAAAGAAAGTAGTATCGTATCCCACCTTTTACAAGAGGGACATTTCCAAAAAACCTCTTGAGATGTAAAACCACACTCTTTACATTTATAGATATTTTTCTTATCTTTCAAGACATCTAAAGGAACATGGTAATCTCTATCTGATTCAGCAGTGGATATCTTGAGAATGCAGGCATAGGCTTCAGTTATATGAGGGTTAATCTCAATAACCTTTTGAAATTCTCCTGTCGCTTGTTTTAACATATTTTTCCTTAAAAAAAACTTACCTAAAAGGAGATGCAGATTTGCATTTTTAGGATCTTTTTTGAGATAATTTTTATATAAGAGTTCTAGTTCATCGGATTTTTCTAATTCAAAAAAAACTCTTTCTATTTTAGAAGAGACCAAAGGCAAAAAATTATGATCTACCTCACCTACTCTTTTCCACAAAGAAAGAGCCTTTCTCTTTCTGCCTTGATTAAAGAAAACATCTCCCAAGCTGATGAGGGCATAAATACAATTTTTGTCAAGGGATAAAGCTTGTTTAAAATATCGAATAGCTCCTTTTATATCTCCTTGAGAAAGCATATCTTTCCCTGTCTCTATCTTGATATAGATTAACTCCTTAGTATCTTTTATCCCTTCCATCTTCAAGACTGTTTTCTGAATATTATAGGCATTATTCCAGTCCTTTAAATCTTTATAAAGTCTTCCTAATTGTAGATATGCCTTTATATTTTTTCTGTCTAGGTCAATAACCTGATTGAAATATTGGACCGCCTTATTAAAATTGCCTAAAAGTCTGTAATTAATCCCCAATTCTGATAATAAACGAATTCTTAAATTCTTATCTAATCTGTTTTTTAATAATAGGCTTTTATTTAACCTGATGGCTTTTGTTGTTTCTCCCTTTTCTCTCAACAATCGAGCTATCTCCAGATATATCTCATCTGAATGAGGACTGATTTTAACTAATTTTCGTAACTCCTTAATGGCACTGTCTTTATCATCTTTATAAAAAAGATTAATACTCTTTCTGAAAAAAAGATTCTCTTTTTCTAGTCTCCTTATTTTCCTCTTTTCTTTTCGAGATAAAGAATTTCTTAGGAGCATTAATACAATACAGATAATTGAAAAGATCGTGATTAATGATAGGAGGGATAAAGGAGCCTGATTTTTAAAAATGAAATAATAATGGGAGAAATAAGACATATAGCCTCAAAATCACACTAAGATTCTTTACTGTTAAATTTATCTGGTCCTTCGGAAAGGAGATTTGTATCTTTTTTATTGCTTAAGGATTCTTCTATGGGCAGATTTCTGAGGCTGACCAATTCCTTTTCTATTTCTCTTATCTTCTTGTCCTTTTTTTTAATACTATATTTTAATTTCATTCTTTCAAATAAGTTAATGATCCATACGAAAACAGCTCCGAGAAACAGTCCTAATAGGATAACTAAAAAAAGTGGAACCTCTGGAGACTCAAGATTAAAATAATAATAGAGCTTAGTTGGTGTGTTATTTTTAACGGCAAAGGTTACTAACAAAATCATAATTATTAAACCCAGGATAAATTTTAGTGATGGCAACATAACAGTTCTTCCTTATTAAGGTTATAATTTAATTTTTTTAAATAATGGAAATAACTTTCTATATGTGGTATGAAGATGCTCTGGAAATACTTTTATCTCTGCAAGCATAGGCATAAAATTTGTATCTCCTGCCCAACGGGGAACAACATGAACATGCATATGTTCTTCAACACCAGCCCCAGCAATCTTACCCTCATTAACACCTATATTGAATCCGTCTGGCTTAAAGGTCTTTCTGAGGATTTCAATACTCTTTTGAACAATCAAGGCTACTTCAAAAATCTCTTCACTCTTTAGTTTGGTAAAAGAAGATACATGTCTATAAGGAGCAATCATAATATGGCTATAGGCATATGGAAATATATTTAAGATAACAAAAGATAAACAACCTTTATAAAGAATGTAATTTTTTCTATCGCTTTTCATCTTTGGCTTTTCACAAAAAATACATTCTTTAGATTCACTATCCTCAATATACTCCATTCTCCATGGAGCCCATATTCTCTTCACAAATATTATCCTCTCTTAAAAACTTTTATAAAATATTCCTCAATATTTTCTGTTCTTGATCCTTCATCCTTTTAGCATATTCATCAGAATCTTCATGATGATAACCTAATAAATGCAAAATTCCATGAACGATTAATATCAAAACTTCATCTATGATATCATGCCCTCTTTCATTCGCCTGATTTGATGCTGTCTCCAAGGATATGATAATATCGCCCAATAACCATCTATTGACCTCTGCTCCCTCACCTTCTCCCATTGAAAAAGAAAGAACATCAGTAGAATTGTCAATCCCTCTATATTGTTTGTTTAATTTTTGAATTTCCTTATCGTCAACAAGTAGGATGCTCAATTCACTCTCGTTACAACCTAAATCTTCGAGAACTTTCTTTGTCTTCTTTTCTATTAAATCTATATCTATCTCTATCCTTTTTTGCTGATTCTTTATTAATATCTCCATTAATCACTCCAACAGGAGGAGCATAAAAGCTGCTAACAGAAGCCATTTTGATATCTGAGATTTTAAAAGATGGTCCGAAAAGTCTTTTCTATAAGAAACAGAAGCCTTTTTGGGTTTTATTTTCAAAATCTTAATTTTCTTTCTCTTTTCGTTATCCATC
>DATKYB010000020.1 GCA_035528715.1 Nitrospinota bacterium
GGATAGCATTACTTTACGGCATTACAGGGACAACGAATCTCAATGGAATTTCTCAATACTTGACCAAAGAGGGAATGACTTTCAGTATTCCTCTCATATTATCGATGATTCTACTCATCACCGGCCTGGGCTTTAAGATCTCCTTTGTTCCCTTTCATATGTGGGTTCCCGATGTCTATGAAGGAGCACCCACCTCTATTACGGCCTATATGTCTGTAGGAACAAAGGCTGCAGGTTTTGCGGCTCTGTTGAGAATATTTATGATCGGTATCGTTATCCTAAAGCCCCACTGGATTATTCTCCTCTGGCTATTATCTGTCTTTACCATGACTGTGGGTAATATTATCGCGATCGCCCAGAAGAGTTTAAAGAGAATGCTTGCTTATTCCAGTATTGCCCATGCTGGTTATATACTCGTAGGATTTATAGCAGGAAATGAAATTGGGCTTGCCGCGGTTCTATTCTATTTGATCGCCTATGTGTTCATGAATATAGCTGCTTTTTCTATGATAATCCTCCTTTGTAGAGAGGGAAACAGGGGAGATCAGATATCAGATTTTATAGGAATATCTAAAACTAACCCCTACGTTGCATTCGCCTTCATAATAATTTTTATGTCCCTTGCTGGCATTCCTCCAACAGCAGGCTTTGTTGGTAAATTATATCTCTTTGCAGCAGCAATAGAGACACATTATATCTGGCTGGCTATTATTGGGCTTCTAAATACTATATTCGCCGTATATTATTACTTTAGAGTCGTGATGGGAATGTACATGAAAGAGCCTGAAGGAGAGATTATATTAGCCCCTTCATCACCAATGCTGAACTTTGCCCTTGCAGTAATGGTTATTGCTATTATTGCCATAGGGGTATATCCAGGACCATTTATTGATGCAGCCAAGGCATCAATCCTTCCTTTTCTTGAACCTGCCAGGCTATTAGCTTTATTATAGTTGGTTCAAGGTTTAGGAAAATTATTTCTATTTTTTCTCATATTTGCAGAATTATAGTTTTGCAGAAAAATATTGACTTTTCTTATAACCTCGTTTACTTTCCAATAAATTCGCTATTTTACATTTATTGATTTTTGAAAAAAAGGCTATTTTGACTGTTTTTTGGAGGGCAAATTAATGGATTTTAAAATAACAATTCTATCAGAAAATACCGTGACGCCACAGGTCGAGGCTCTTGGTGAACATGGATTCTCGGTTTTTATTGAAGGAGAAAGGGAAAACGTCCTCTTTGATACTGGGCAGGGGCTTGCGATCATCAATAACTCAATGGCCCTAAATAAGAACCTGAGGTCTATTGATAAAATTGTTTTAAGTCATGGTCATAAAGATCATTCTGGAGGGCTTGCAAAGGTTCTTCAGATAAAGGGGGATGTTGAAGTCATTGGCCATCCCAATGTGTTCAAGACGCGTTACAGATTGAAAAAGGATGGAAAGAAAAAATATGTGGGATTACCCTTTCATAGATCCTACCTTGAGGGATTGGGGGCAAGATTCAATTTGATAAAGGAGTTTACTGAAATTTCAAAGGATATTTATGTGACAGGAGAGGTGCCAAGAAAAAACCCCTTGGAAAAGGGGGATCCTGACCTCTATGCTGAGGTTGACGGGAAATTAGTCCCCGATCCCCTTGAGGATGATCTCTCATTAGTTTTGGATACAAAAAAGGGTATGGTCATTGTTTTAGGGTGCGCCCACTCTGGCGTAATCAATATCATCGAACATATTATTGGGAAGAAAGGAAATAATAGGATTAGGGGCATCATAGGGGGAACGCATCTCAAAGGGACTTCCTCAGAACAAATTGAATGGACAATCAAAGAACTGGAAAAGTATAGCATTGAAATGCTAGGTGTGTCTCATTGCACAGGCATGGATGCATCTCTTATCCTGTCTCAAAAATTTAAAGAGAAATTTCTTCCCTGTAATGTTGGGACAGTCATTGAATTTTAGATTTATATTTAAAATTGATATAGGCTCTTGAATTGGAATACAAGACCCATTTAAAAATAGTTATCGTTTTGATTTTCGCTACTGTCTCTATTGGTCTGGTTGGGTATATGGCTATAGAGGGACTGAGGTTTATCGATGCCCTTTATATGACAGTTATAACCCTTACCACTGTTGGTTTTAAGGAGGTGAAAGATCTATCAGACTTAGGGAGGCTTTTTACTATATTTTTAATCATCCTTGGTGTAGGAGTTATAGCCTACTCAGTAAGAATTATAATAGAATTATTTTTAGATAAGAAAATAGGGGAATTCTGGAGGGTAAAAAGAATGAAAGAAAAGATAGAAAAGCTTATCAATCACTACATTGTCTGTGGTTATGGGAGGATCGGAGCAGAGATATGCTCCGAGTTTGCAAAGGCAGGTGTTCCTTTTGTTGTGATAGAAAAAGATCCTGAAGCTATTGAGAAACTTCAAACAAAGGGGTTTTTGTATGTGGAAGGAGATGCAGAAGAAAATGAAATCCTTTTAGCCGCAGGGATTGAGAGGGCAAAGGCTCTATTGAGCGTTTTAACATCTGATGCAGATAATGTATTTGTTACTCTTTCAGCAAAAGCGCTGAATCCTAAAATTAAAGTAGCTGCCAGAGCTACTGATTATCAGGCTGAAGAGAAGTTAAAAAGGGCAGGGGCGGATAATGTTATTTCTCCGTATATCATTGGAGGAAGAAGATTAGCAGCAGTGGTTATAAAACCAACAGTGGTTGATTTCTTGGATACGGTTGTATCTGCTGGAAATGTGGAACTCCAGATGGAAGAAATACAGGTACAAGATGAC
>DATKYB010000021.1 GCA_035528715.1 Nitrospinota bacterium
GATTTCCTAAAATTATCTTTTTCTCTGCAGCCCTTTCTATCCCATTAAATCTGCTCGGTGCAATAACATATCTTCACCCCTATAAGACTCTCATGGAGATTCCGAAAAAACCTATTCAGTCTTTGATTGGTGTCATTTTTGGAAGCTGCCTCTGGGGAATATTTTCAGGATGTATCATTTACTTTATTGTTCACAAATATGGGGCTTGGTTATCAAAAGTGGTTTCAGAAGATATATTAATGCAATATATTGCAGTGTATTTTGGTCTACTCAGTTTTTTTGGTATATATTTTTATATTTCATCAACTTGTTTTTTTAAGAAAATTGGTTCTGACAAATAGTACCACTAACTTGTCACTCCACCCTCTCCCATTCCTCCCTTTTTATTCCCTCAGATTTCCCCCTTCTGCTTTTTAGGTATTTGACAAGCGAGTGAGGATGATAGAAACAGCTGTCTGAAGCCGAAGGCTGAGTTTGCTGCTTCTCCGAATGAGCGCAGTCAAATGCCGTTTAAAAAAGCAGGGGGGCACCCTTCTTTTCTTACCTTTCTTGGGTGAGCAAGAAAGGTAAGAAAAGAATGGTTAATCCTTTGCCGAGCGATTGCAGTCAAAGACCGCCTGGAAAAATCGGGGGATGCTCTTCTTTCGTCCCTTTTTTGGACAAGCAAAAAAGGGATAAATAAACTATAGTATTCTTGTCTACCCCCAAATAACCCCTTTTTCCCTCAATAATCTTTAGAAAATCAGTATGGACGATAACCTACTCAGAACTGAAGGGATGGATAAGGGGGAGAGAACAGAATTTGCAATTCTTCTTGATAATGGAGAAATTTTATATATATTTATAAATAGAAGGATAAAGAGATGGGATGCTGTTTAAAAATCCTTAGTGAGCTTAATCAAATATAATCAGAGAGTTAAGATGAAGTTCGAAAGAGAAATAAGGTGCAGACATTGTAATAAGAAACAGAAAAGGCTTTTTGATGATACTTTAAAAGAGGAGGACCTTATCTGGCACAGGTGTGAGGGCTGCAAGAAGTTTGGGCTCTACATCCAGAAATCAAGCAAGATGTCCTTTTGGGAGTTTTTGATAGAATTTTATAAACATTTTCCACACAGAGACTTCCCAGGTGGAATCTAATCTTTTCAAAACCATTTTTTAAAAAGAAAAATCCTCCATTCATCCCTTTGCTTTCTAAAGACAAAAAAGGGACTATAAGATTACTGTCTCCCCCTCAAAGAGCTCCTTGAATTTCTCAGCATCTGATTTTGAGCCCACAATATCTCCCCAGTGATAGGGGACAGCTATCTTGGGCTTAAAGGCATTGGCAGCATCTGCTGCTTCCTTGCAGGTCATGGTGTATGTCCCGCCAACAGGGAGGAGAGCGATATCGATATTTGTTAACATCTTCATCTCAGGCGTAGCGTCTGTATCCCCTGCATAGTAAATCCTCTTTCCATTGACAGTGATGATAAACCCAAGCCAGTTATTATTGCGGGGATGGAAGTCTTTACCAATATTATAAGAGGGAACTCCCTCTATCAGGATATCATCAATGTTTATCTTAGCACCTGGTGCTAGGGTCCTGACATCTCCAGATAATTGAGAGGCACTGTCAGAGGTGGTAACAACAATTCCCCCCTCCCCCCTTACCTTTTCCACATCCTCAATGGAGAGGTGGTCAAAGTGGGAGTGGCTGACCAGGATTATATCCGCAGAGTCTTTTTCCTTGACCTTCCATGGGTCAATGTAGATGACCTTTTTGTTGACAATCTTGAAGGTGGCGTGTCCGAGCCATATAATATTTTCTATCACTTTTTATCCCTCCTGAATAATGATTAATAATATTTTTATTTTATATTCTGATAAAGCTTTGTCAAACCCTATTTTTCTATTTTGATATGAAGATAGAGGTCGCCATCCATTGCTCCCTCTCTTCCTTTCAAGCCCCTACCTTTGAGCCGAAGCTTTGTTCCCTCTTTCGTGCCTTGTGGTATCTTCACAGAAAGCTTCTCCCTCTTTCCTTTTTTTGTGTATGAGATGACCTTTTCGCAGCCCGCTTCTGCTTCATTTTCTGTCAGGGAGAGGGTATAGCTGATATTTAGCTCTTTCTTTGCGATATCTTTTGAGGAGAGGGTCTTTGTTCTGATGAGCTTATTTGATAGGGATTGAAATAGAGTGTTAAGGAGGCTTTTTCTCGCCCCTTGCTTGATTTTTGCCTCTTCGAAAATCTCTTCAAAAGATTTTTTCGTCTCTCCATATTGAAATGTTTTTCCAAACGGGCTGAAGGTGCCGAAAAATATCCCCCCAAAGAAAAAGCCTTTTGGTCCGAAGAATGTTCTTTTGAAAAATTTATCATCGAACCGAAAACCAGATTTCATGAACTCTCTTCCTAATTCCCTGAAAATCTCGCTGGCAAAGGGATTAGTAAAGATATCCCTAAAGATATCCTGTTGGGAGTATCTGAATCCTCTCTGACCGTGTTGATCCCTGAATCCGTATTTTTTAAACTGGTCATACTCCCTTCTCTTTGTCCTATCGATAAGAACACCGTAGGCCTCTGTAATCTCTTTGAACCTTGCCTCGGCACCCTTATCCCCTGGATTTCTATCAGGATGGTATTCCATGGCAAGCCTTCTGTAGGCCTTTTTTATCTCCACTTCTGAAGCATTTTCATTAATTCCGAGAATCTTATAGTAGTCTTTATTGCCTCTAATGACCATTTCGCTATTTTAAAATTTTTAAAAAATATTCAGTAAAAAGTGCTAATTTTACTTTTGTTTTAGAAAATTATATAATAATATATACTGATTTTAGAATTATTTCAATTTTGAATCTATTCATCAAATAGATAATCATCATTAAGGGAGAGGCTCATGATAGAGAAATATGGAAGAACCTCAATTTTTGTTATCATTTTTATCTTTTTAATCGGTTGTGCCCCATCTCAAGAAATAAGAAGGGGAGTAGAAGTAGAGCCGGAAAAATCAGCCGAAGAAACCAAGAGAGAAGCGTTTGACAAGGTAAAGGCAAGAATGGATCGTTTGATGGCCAGGCAAGAAGAACTTTTTGAAAAGGGGACAAAGCTCAGCAAAAAGATTGATACTGAACTTGAGCGGACTAAAGAGATTTCTGGATACCTTGGAGAGAAAGAGGAGATGTTAACAAAAGAATTAGTTGAATTAAAAGAAAAAGAAAAAGTAAAAGAAAAAGTAGAAGTAAAAGTAGAGGAGAGGGCAGTTCAGATAAGAATTGGTATTTTAAACGGCTGTGGCAAAAAGGGAATGGCAGCGAGGCTGCAGGCTTTTTTGACGGATAAGGGTTTTAATGTCCAATCAACAGGAAATGCAGACAATTTTAATTACCGAAAGAGCATTGTCTATTACAAAGAGAAATACAGGGAAGAGGCAATCGATATTGCTCATAAGATTCCAGGATGGCAGGATATCTATCAAATGAAGAAAGAAGAACCTGATATCGATATCTCAATCGTCATAGGAAAAGATTTGATAAAAAAGATAAAATAAAAATCATTGCCTCTCTTGTCTTTAGAAAGTAAAAGGGGAATTTAAAAACAAAAGAAATAGAAATAAGTAGTGATTCAATCAAGCAAGAGTATCTATCTTGTTATTCTCATCTTCTCTTGAGAGAAATCCAGAGAGAAAGGCATTCATGGCTGTTCTTGTCTGTGCATAGGTCTTAGATAGGCCTGTTTTTTTTGAACCGATAAATCTCACCACCAGTTCCTCTGAATCTGCAAGGGCTTTGGAGAATTCTTCTGACTGATTGACAAGAAAGGCAAGCCCTATATTATTTCTAAAAAAGTCCTCATCCAATGGAAAATCAGAAGGGAGCATCTCAACAGCAAGTTTGGACTGCTGGGCTGCAATAAGCTCTGAAAGATTCATCCCTGATGAATCCATATAAACCTCACCATTTTCAATCCTTCCGATGATACGGGTGAGATCACCTCTATTTCTCAGATAACCTGCCAGAGAAGGACCGTCATTTGCGAGTTCATCAGCAACAATCACCTCTGCAAACTCCATATTATTTTCCAGAAAGTCTTGGGTGATTCCTGTGCCACTGAGAAGAGATAAAGCCTGGCTGACAATGGAGGGTTTCAGCTGGTTTTCTAATGTAGCAAAGGTGTTGACAAAATCCGTAGCCTTTGAATTGCTGTTATCTAATTCTCTGGCAATATCAGGGTTTTGGATAAGATAAATGGCTGCAATGGGATTTTCTCTTAAGAAGGTCTCGGTTACCTTGGATCTGTGATGAAACATCGAGGCTGCTTTTTGTGCTGCCCTTTCTCTAATAATATCTTCGCCGTAGAGACCCCCGATACTCATGGCTTTGGCAAGGTCATCATTTTTATTCAGGACATCCGATATATTTCCTATATCGAGAGCAATAAACTTGGCAATATCCAGATTCTTTTCGAGAAAATCCCGGCTTATGGGTGAGGCAAATTCAAGCCTATCTAAGGCCTTTGATACAATCTCTTTTTCAATATCCCTTTTGTTGACACTGGAATTATTCAAAAGGCTATCGAGCAATTCAGGGTCAGAACTTAATTGCTCAACAAGATTATAGTTATCCAATAGGAATCTTGCTGTATCATAATTATGTCTAAAATTGATTTTTACATTGGTATCTGTCATTATTGGCTTACTTGACATCGGCTTATTTCTATTGCCCATGGCGGGCATGTCCAATACCATATTATTTCTGAATCTGCTTTTTTCTGCTACGCTCCTGTTGAGATTCAAAGGGCTTTTTGTCAGGGGAGATTCTTTGTTGCCAATGGATGATGTGAAGCTATCCTCAATTCTCTTTAAAAAATCGGTTTCCCTATTTGCGGATTGACCCACTCTTCTTGTAAATGAGAGGTGTTTATATAAAAATCTGTTGGTTGCTGGGCGATGATATAAAAAAGAAGGGCTAATCGAATCGGTCATCTTTATTCCCCACTATTCATAAGGCCATATACCTTTTTGTTTCCTAGATTCTTTTCAAAGATAAGATTTTCATTGATAAGTTCTTTAAGGGCTATGGCTACTTCTTCATGGTTTCTGTTAATCCAAAAGGATGCGATACCGTCAGGTGTATCCTTTGCCTCGGGGAATCTTTTAAGATACTGAAGGATCAGGTTTTTGGTCTCTTGAATTAAGGAACTCATAAATAAACTCCCTATGATTCGAAATTTTTTACTGCTTTTCTATAAAGCAATGAGTATGCCAAAATTTCTCAAGGATTCAACAGGGGGTTCTTTCAATATAACTAATTGAAATATAGTTACTTATATTATTAAAGAAAATTCTTAAAGAAAAGTTCTGGAAAAGAAAGGAATAGTTATGGGGGGATTTCACCCAGAAAGCCAAGAGGTTCTATTATATAAGGTTTTGATAAACAAGCACTTAATGAATGGAGCCTTTGTTCCAGCAAGGGCTCTTTTGCCCATTTTTTTAGGAAGATTACCGGGGGATGAAAAGGGTTTTTCTACATAAGATTATATTTCTTTGCTTTGGTCCTCAGGCTCTTTCTGCTTATCCTTCCGAGCTTTGAGGCCTTTGATATATTTCCATCACATCTGGAGAGAATTTTTTCAATATATTCCTTTTCAAATAGATCCCTTGCCTCATAGAAAGGAAGGTCTGTTAATCTGGTCTTTCTGGGATTGATTCCTATTTTCTCTGATAGTGTGGGGAGGTCTTGAGGGGAAATCGTTGTGGAGTTAGTCAGGATAGTCGCGCTCTCTATAAAGTTCTCTAATTCTCTGATGTTTCCCGGCCAGGAGTATCTTGTGAAGGATTGGATGACCTCAGGTGCGATAGTGGTTAGAGGCTTCTTAAATTTTTCTGATGCCTTTTTAAGAAAATGCATTGCCAAAAAGGGGATGTCTTCAATTCTTTCTCTCAAAGGAGGAAGGTTAATAGAGACCACATTGAGGCGATAATAGAGGTCTTCTCTAAAAGAGTTGTTTTTTATGGCCATGATAAGATTTGAGTTTGTCGCAGCTATGATTCTGATATCTACACGAAACATCTTGTTGCTTCCTATCTTCTTAAAATCACCCCCTTCTAAAATTCTCAGGAG
>DATKYB010000022.1 GCA_035528715.1 Nitrospinota bacterium
ATTTTTTTAACAAGCTCTTGGAATCAAATCCTCCCTTAAGAAAACAAAAAATATCTAAAACAGAGACGAAACTGATAACTCAAGAAGGAACAGAATTGTTTATTTCAATAAATATCCATCTTTTAAGAGATGCCAGAGGAAAAACTATTGGAAAGATTATTGTTATTCAAGATATTACAAGGTTAAAAAAATTAGAAGAACAAGCAGAGAGAAGAAACAGACTCATGGCAATGGGAGAGTTAGCGGTTAATATAGCCCATGAGATTAGAAATCCGCTGGGAAGTATCGAGTTATTTGCTTCTTTGCTTAAAAGGGAATTAAAAGATAATCCAGATAATTTGAAACTAGTGGAACATATTATATCGTCTATAAAGAGTCTCAACCATACTCTTTCGAATCTCCTTTTGTTTACAAAGACCCAAAAACCTGCTTTTACCGATATAGACATTCATGAATTTTTAGATAATGCAGCGTCTTTTATTAACTATAATCTCAAACAGAATAATATATGTTTAAAAAGAATTTATGGGTCTAAAAATCCTATTATAAAAGGTGATGGAGAGCTTTTAAAACAGGTATTTTTTAACCTTACATTGAATGCCATCCAAGCCATGCCAGAAGGAGGAACCCTGAACATTTCTACAAAGGTTTTAGATGGTAAATTCAATAGAAAAGAAAATAATGAAAAAAATATTAACGGAAAAAATATGAATGGATTAAATCTTGTTGAGATAAAATTTGTAGATTCTGGGAATGGTATACCAGAAGGGTATATAAAAAGTATATTCACTCCTTTTTTTACAACAAAAGAAAGGGGAACAGGTTTAGGTTTAGCCATTGTTCATAATATAATAGATTCACATAACGGCTTTATTAGCGCAAAAAGCATAAAAGGAAAGGGAACAGAGTTTAGTATTTCAATTCCTATTGAAAGATTTAGACAAGCTAAGACTGAAAGAATTTTAAATAATTCAAAAATCCTTGGTTTAGAGAAGCAATTATAATAATAGAAAGGAGAATCGTTAATGGGTGAAAGACCAATCTTAGTTATAGATGATGAGGCTGGAATGAGAGCAGCCATAAGAGAGACATTAATTAGGGTTGGATATGATGTTACTACTGCTTCAAATGGTTTTGAAGCTATAAGCAAATTGAAGGAGAATAACTTTCATCTAGTTCTAACAGATATGAAAATGCCAAGAATGAATGGCCTAGAAGTCTTACGAAAAGTAAAAAAGCAAATACCACATCTTCCAGTTATTATGATTACAGCTTACGGTACAATCGATACAGCTGTAGAGGCTATGAAAGAGGGTGCTTTTGATTATATTATTAAACCGTTCTCCACAGAAAAATTAGAAAGTGTTGTCAATAAGGCTTTGTTAAATATTGATCAGAAGAGCCTTCCCCAAAGAGATTTTTCTCAAATAAAGATCAATCAAAAAAAGGAGATAGTTACCAAGAATAAAAAGATGTTGGAGATTTTAGAAATAGCAGAAGAGATATCCAAAAGCAACTCAGCTGTTATGATTCAGGGTGAGAGCGGTACGGGGAAGGAACTGTTAGCTTGCTATATACATAAATCAAGTCAAAGACGGGATAAACCTTTTATAGCCATTAACTGTGCTGCCTTGCCAGAAGGTCTGTTAGAGAGTGAGCTCTTCGGACATGAGAAAGGATCTTTTACAGGGGCGATAGCAAGAAAAATAGGTAAATTTGAGTTAGCGAACGACGGTACAATTCTTTTGGATGAAATTAGCGAAATGGAACATCAATTACAGGCAAAGCTTCTCAGGGTATTGCAGGAATATGAAATCGATAGGGTTGGAGGCAGGACACCTATACCTATAGATATAAGGATTGTTTCTACAACAAACAAGGATCTAAAAGAAGAAGTGAAAAAAGGAAATTTTAGAGAGGATCTCTTCTATAGGCTTAATGTAATACCTTTAACGATCCCCCCTTTAAGAGAGAGAAAAGGAGACATATCAATTTTGGCAGATCATTTTTTGAAAAAATATAGTAAGAGAAACGGAAAAAAAACATCGAGGATATCTGAAGAGACTATTGACTTATTAAAAAAATATTATTGGAGGGGAAATGTACGGGAGCTAGAGAATGTTATCGAAAGAGCAGTTGTTTTATGTGATGGAGATGTCATTTTACCTAAGAATCTATTTATGAATGAAGAATTTGACAATGAAGAATCAATATCTGTAAGGGCTGGAGTTTCATTAAGGGAAATGGAAAAACAACTCATATTTAAAACTCTTGATGAAGTGGGTGGGAACAGGACTCATGCAGCCAAGGTATTAGGTATTAGTATAAGAACATTGAGAAATAAATTGAATGAATACAAGGAAAATCCTCTAAAGCAGATATAACAATTCTTTAAAGAATGATTAAAAATTCAGTATTGATGATACATTTTAATGATTAAAGGTTTTAAAAATTATTTAGTAAGAGAGAGTTGGTATTTGGTATATTATTTGCATTTTTTAGTGCAAAGGAGATAACAATATGAGCGTAAATAGAATTTTCGGTAGGACAATTAACCTCCTTGAAAAGATTTTAGATTTTAGAGCCAAAAGGCATAATATTTTGGTTTCAAACATATCTAATGTAGATACTCCTCGTTATAAGGCGAAGGATATCACTTTTGAAGACCAACTCAAGAAGGTAATAGGAGATAATGCCCATTTAAAAAGAACAAATGTTAATCATTTGCCAATAAATAGTGAAAATTTCAATGAAATAAAGCCAAACATCATCTCCAGCCCTACAACTTTAATGAGGGAAGATTTGAATACAGTAGATATAGATAAAGAGATGACAAAATTGGCAGAGAATAACATTATGTATAATGCCTCTGCTGACATAATATCAAAATTACTTCAATTAGTTAAATACTCAATAGAAGGAGAAAGAAGATAAAATGGATTTCTTCTCAGCTTTAAAAATCAGTTCATCAGGTCTGAGCGCACAGCGCCTAAGAATGAATGTTATTTCGAGTAATCTTGCAAATGCAAACACAACCAGAACTTCAGAAGGAGTTCCTTACAGGAGAAAAGATATTGTGTTTTCAGCTACTCCTTTAAATAGGCCCTTTCAGAATATCTTAGATGCAGAGTTAAATAATAATATAAGGGCAGTTAATATAGTGAATATCATAGAAGATCAAAGACCTTTTCGGCTGGTATATAATCCACAACACCCAGACGCTAATGAAGAGGGGTTTGTCGCTATGCCTAATATTAGAATTATGGAAGAAATGGTAAATCTTCTCTCAGCAACACGTTCATATGAGGCAAATGTAACGGCTATCAATTCTATAAAGAATATGGCATTAAAAGCTCTAACAATAGGACGCTAATTTTTTTATAAGGAGTTATCAAATGAAAGAGATATTTATTGATAGTAATATCAAAAACGGTCTCCCACCCATCTCTAATAAAAAGAAGTCCCAAGAGAAATCGGGCGCATCATTTGGCAATATGCTAAAAAATTATCTTCAAGATGTAAACAAGCTTCAGAAAGAAGCAGATAAAACCATCCAGAATTTGGCAGTTGGAAATGAAAAAAATATTCATGAGACAATGATAGCTATAGAAAAGGCAGATATTTCATTCAGATTAATGATGCAGATTAGAGAAAAGATAATAAAAGCCTATGAAGAAATCATTAGAATGCCTCTCTAAAACATTAACTTTTAATTTGTATGAGGTAAAATGTTTAATTTTTTAAAACAATTGAATATACAATTTCAGACATTTTTAAGAGGCCTTTCTGTTGGCAAGAGAATGTTCCTCTTGTTCCTATTAGGAACTGTTATGATTGGTTCTATTGTTATGATTGTGTTGTCTCAGAATGCCAATTATCAGCTTCTCTATGCCAATTTAACACAGGAAGATGCCTCTAGTATTATGTTAAAGCTGAAAGAACAAAAGGTTCCCTATCGTATATCTGGAGATGGAAACTCTATCATGATTCCAGCAAATTATGTTTATGAAACCCGTCTGCAATTAGCAAGTGAAGGATTACCACAAGGAGGTGGTATAGGCTACGAACTCTTTGATAAGAATACTTTTGGATTAACGGAGTTTGTTCAAAAACTTAATTATCAAAGGGCGCTGCAAGGTGAATTATCAAGGACAATAAACCAGATAGCAGAGGTGGATAAATCTCGGGTTCATCTTGTTATGTCAGAGAAGACTCTTTTTATCGAGGATCAAGAAGAGGCTACTGCTTCTGTTTTAGTCAAGCTTCATCCCGGGAGAAAACTAAAAAAGGAACAAATCCAAGGTATTGTTCATCTAGTAGCGAGTAGTGTTATGGGTTTAAAGCCTCAGAATATAACCATGGTTGATCAGTATGGAAATATTTTGTTAGGAGGAGAAAGTTCTTTTTTAGGTCAATTGTCTAATTCACAGCTAGAATATCAGAATAATCTTGAAAGGAGGTTAGAAAATAGGGTCCAGACAATCCTTGAAAAGGTCGTTGGTAAGGGAAGAGTGATTGCCAGGGTTTCAACTAGTTTAGACTTTAGTCAGATTGAAAAGACAGAAGAGAGATATGACCCTGAAAGTCAGGTTGTGCGGAGTCAAAACTCTACAGAAGAGAAATCAAGCGGTAAGGGACCAGTACCTGCTGGTGTTCCAGGGGTAGTTTCTAATCTGCCGGGACAACAGAGTCAGAGCTTTGAACAAGGCGCGAGGTCTGATTTTAAGAAAACAAATGAAACGATAAATTATGAGATAAATAAAATAACAGAAAGAATTGTTGAGCCTGTGGTTAATGTCAACAGATTATCAGTTGCTGTGCTTGTTGATGGTAAAAGAGAACTCGTCGATGGGAAGGAAGAGTATCTGGCAAGAACAAAAGAAGAAACAGAGAAATATGAGAATATTGTAAAGAGCGCTATAGGATACAATGAAAAAAGGAAAGACCAAGTAGTTGTTGAAAATATTGCCTTTGAAAAAATAAACCTTGGCGAAGAGGATGGATTAATAGAAAAGGTTGAACAGAGGCGTTTCTATATATCAGCAATAAAATATGCTGGCAGTGCCCTTCTTGTTCTCTTGGGATTTTTGTTTATCATAAAACCGATAATGAACAGCTTAGCAACAGGAATGCAAAAAGGACCTATTTCTCAGTTCCCCAAGACAGTTGGTGAGTTAGAGGCTGAAATAGAAGGAACAGAAAAAGAAAGAGAAGGGGTAGCTATTAGGAACAAGGTAGCTAATGTCGTAAAAGAAAATCCTAAACAAGCTGCAGATCTTGTAAGGACTTGGTTGGATGAAAGGAAATAGAGGAGAAAAGATAATATATGGATTTTAGAAAACTTGGAGGGTCTGAAAAGGCGGCCGTATTTCTTATTTCTCTCGGAGAAGATTTAGCATCTCAAATCTTTAAACATCTTGATGTCGGTGAGATAAGAAAGATAGGCACTTTGATGTCTGAGCTTGACAAGATTCCTCAAGAGGTTGTTGATGGAGTGACAAAAGAGATGTACGAGAAATCAGTGAAGGGTGGTGGAATTGTAAAGGGCAGTGAAGAGTATGTGAAAAAGGTTGTTTTGAAGGCATTGGATCCAGCAACGGCAGCTGAGGTCATTGATGAAATGTCTGACGACGAGGGAAAGTCAGGTCTTGAGGCCTTAAAATGGCTTGATGCCGACTCAATAGCAAACTACTTTAAAAATGAACACCCTCAAATTATTGCAGTAATCTTATCTCAACTGGAAATTAACCATGCATCTGAAGTATTAAAAGCCCTCCCAGAACAGCTAAAGACTGAAGTAACAATAAGATTAGCAACGCTTGATAAAGTCCCTGTTGGGGTATTAAAAGAGATAAGTAATGTTCTCAGGACAGAGTTTAAGGATTCAACTTCTGTAGATACATCTTCCTCTTTTACTGGCAAGCAAAAAGTAGCTGATATGCTGAATCAATTAGACAGACATACGGAAGGGGCCATCTTATCACAAATCGAAGAGAACAACCCAGACCTTGCAGACGAGATCAGGCAACTTATGTTTAAGTTTGAGGATTTAGTTCTGTTAGATGACAGGGCTATACAGGAGATATTAAAAGAGGTTACAAATGAAGATTTAATACTTGCTCTTAGGACCGCTAATGATGAGATAAAGGAACTGATATTTAAAAATATGTCTGAAAGAGCTGTAACTATGATTTTGGAGGATATGGAGGCAATGGGACCTGTAAGGCTAAGCGATGTTGAAAAGGCCCAGCAGAATATTACTAAGGTAGCAAAGAAATTAGAAAGCGAAGGCAAAATCATTATCGGTGGGGGGGACGACGTTCTTGTCTAATGTACTGAAAAAAATAAAGGATAAGGGAGCTTCTGTAAAATTCTTTTTTCTAAAGGAGATTATTAAGGAGAAAATCAATAGAAAAGGCAGAGCTCAAAGAGAGCTTTTTGAAAAGACGAACTTCACAAATAATGGTAGTAAGGCAAGTGAAGGATTTCTGCCAAATCCTTTTGATATGGAAATAGAGAAAATGTTAGGGGACGCGAAAAAAAAGGCAGAAACTATAGAAAAAGAAGCTTACTTAAAGGGGGAGAAGAGGGGATTAGAAGGAGGGAAGAAAAAACTAGACATAACAATCAATGGATTAGAAAAACTATTGGATGAAATACAAAGTCATAAAGAGAAAAAATATCAAGAGGCAGAAAAAGAATTATTAGATCTTGTATTATTAATATCAAAAAAGATAATTCAACAGGAAATAACATTAAATAAAAATATCGTCTTAAATATCGTAAAAGCGGCTATTACAAGTGCCGCAGGGAATGAAGAGATTAAGATTAGAATTAACTCAGAAGACTATGATAACGTAGTTAAATACAAGGAAGAGTTTATCAAATATGTTGATGGATTAAAGAATATTTCCTTTGAAGCAGATAATTCAATCCTTCAGGGAGGATGTCTTATAGAGACTATTTATGGTGATATTGATGCTCGATTAGATAAACAATTAGAGGCCATGAAAGAGAAGTTAATCGCTTCAGTGGAACAAGAATAAAATTATGAGTGTAAAAGACAGTATTTTAACAAGATTTTCTCCTGTTATAAGTAATGCAACTCCCATAAAGGTTCATGGGAAAGTAACTCGAGTTATAGGATTGGTTATTGAGGGTTATGGCCCCAGCACTTCAATAGGCGATTTATGCGATATATATTCTCAGAACAACAAGGGTTCAATTAAAGCTGAAGTCGTTGGTTTTAAAGATAATAAGATATTATTAATGCCCCTTGGAGAACTCAGAGGAATAAAACCAGGAGATAAAATAATCAAGGGAGAAAACAAGCCAAACATAAAGACAGGCGAAGGACTTTTGGGAAGGGTAATAGATGGATTGGGTGAACCTATTGATCATAAAGGCCCTCTTTGTGAAGTTGAAGATGAATATCCCATCTATTCAGAGCCTATTAATCCTCTGAAAAGAAAGAGGATTGCTGAACCATTAGACTTAGGTATCAGAACCATTAATGGGCTTCTCACCTGCGGAAAGGGCCAAAGAATAGGAATTTTGTCAGGTACAGGGGTAGGTAAGAGTGTTTTGATGTCAATGATGGCTAGGAATACTGAGGCAGATATTAATGTTGTTGGTCTGATTGGGGAAAGGGGAAGGGAAGTAAAAGATTTTATTGAAAAGGATTTAAGAGAAGAGGGCTTGAAAAGGTCAATCGTTGTGGCTGCCACTTCTGATCAGCCTCCTCTTGTAAGAATAAGGGGGGCATTTATAGCAACTGCAATTGCAGAATATTTTAGAGACAAGGGCAAAGATGTCCTTCTCATGTTTGATTCGATAACAAGATTTGCGATGGCTCAGAGAGAAATAGGTTTGTCTATAGGAGAACCCCCTACAACAAAGGGTTATACGCCTTCAGTATTTGCCATTTTACCTAAGCTATTGGAAAGGGGAGGTGCTAAAGAGGGTATGGGAAGTATAACCGGCCTCTACACGGTTTTGGTTGAAGGAGATGACTTAAGTGAGCCTATCTCAGATGCGGTTCGTGCTATATTAGATGGGCACATTGTTTTATCGAGGAGCTTAGCTTCTCAAAATCACTATCCTGCCATAGATGTATTAAATAGTATCAGTCGTTTAATGATAGATATCATCTCTACCGAGCATTTAGAAATGGCTAATCGTTTTAAAAGTGTTCTTGCAACTTATAAAGAGGCCGAGGACCTTATTAATTTAGGTGCTTATGTCTCCGGCAGCAATAAAGATATAGATTTTGCCATCAAGACTATAGATAAAATAAATCAATATTTAAGGCAGGGAATTGAAGAAAGAGTGTGTCTTCAAGAGAGTATCGATGGGATAAAAGCAATATTTCAATGATATTTGAGGCGCTTGATGGATATAGAAATAAGAAAGGCGAAACCAGAGGATTATTGGGATATAGTTGATTTTACTAAAAGGATGGGGAATGAAAGGAGCGGTTTTGCAAGTTATATGGCCTTTTCAGATTATGATATTATCAGAAGGTGTTGTGAATCGAATGACAGGATATTTCTTATTGCTAAAGATAATAGTAATAATGTGGTTGGTCTCTGTACCCTCCTTTTTGGAAATACATTGATAAATCAAAATCACATAGGAGAGATTGGTGTAGCCGTAGACGAAAAATATAGGGGAAGGGGTATTTCTTCAAAGCTGGTTAAAGAGATGATCAATATTTCTAGAGACTCAAGTATCAGAATAATAAAAGCC
>DATKYB010000023.1 GCA_035528715.1 Nitrospinota bacterium
AAGTAATCCCTATACGGGTACCGTCTTGGCATATGAATACGGAACAACTGCACAAAAAGCCAAAGATGCTGCAAAAATTACGGCAGAAAATACAGCCCAGCCATTAGTAGACGCGGATAGAAATCGTTTATGTCCTACACGATGTCAGCCAAAAACGCTGGCTGGTCATAAAAAACCAATAGTAAAACATCTTCATACGCAAGAACTTGGCAAAAAAAAATATGTTTCGTATTACACTGCACACTGGAGGGTTGTAGTCATTTGCCCGCCAGAGCCGAAGGAGAAGAAGAAAAAGAAGAGATAGGCCTTCCTGATCCTATTCAACAGCACAGGAGAAGGGTTAAGGAAAGTTAATATATAAAATATTAGGCAGAGTCAAAATTGACTCTGCCTTTTTCTTTTTTTTATTAGCAGATGCGGATTATTAAGTTTTACTGTTTAAATCAAATGCTCTCACTCTTCAGATTCAACTAACAACTCAATCCCTTTCTTCACCTCCTCAGTAGCAATGGAATCCATGTCTCCTTTTAAAATAACTACTTTTTTTCCCTTAGTTCCCCAGATATCTGTGTCTGTAGGGCCGAAGAGGGATATGGTTGGGATTCCTAACGCTGCTGATATATGCGTAATTCCTGAATCGTTCCCGATATAAAGTTTGCATGAAGCGATTAAGCCGGATAAGAGCTTTAAAGGAAGGTTCTTGGCTAGGACAGGATTTATTTCTTTTATCATATCAAAAATTTCTCCGTCCATTCCCTCCTCAGCTGGACCAAGTATCAGGAGAATCTTTGCAGTGTATTTCTCTCTCATCCATGTCGCTACTTCAGAAAATTTCTTTAGAGGCCAGTTCTTCTTTTTGCTCCCGCTTCCCGGATGAATCGCAAAAATAGTATCACGGACTGGGTTGATACCTTGTGTTTTCAAAAAATCTTCAGCCATTTTTTTTGTATCCACACCTATATAAAGCTCAGGAGTTTTATTACTTGATTCAATCCCGTATTTTTTCAGGGAATCTAAAAGATAATCGATGATATGCCCTTTCCATTCATCTGGAGGAAAAGGAGGGATTGATATTACATTCCCCTTACAAAATTTCTTGATATTGTTCGAAAAATCCTCTTCCTTTATAAAAGAGAATATCAAATCAAATCGATTAAGATATTGAAGAAGAACATCTTTAGGATTGGCATCTTTGACAAACAGAGAGAATAAGTCCCTATCCTCTATGGATACAATCTTATCAACATAACAGCTGTCCTCTAAAAGAGAGAGCCGATCTCTCTGCCCCATCACCTCAATAGAGGCATCAGGAAATCTTTTTCGAATGGCACGAAGTACCGGTAAAAATAAAATAATATCTCCAATAGCGCCTGTTCGGATGATCAATATCTCTTTTATTTTTTCAAAGTCTCTCTTCTTTTGGTCCATGATAAATATAAATATATTATAAAAGCCAACCTATTTCTATTTCTTTTATTCATTGACAACCCCCCTCTTCCCATTTAAATTTAGAATATGAAAAGAATAAAAATCCTATCAGAAAATCTTATCTCAAAGAATATCTTCATATTATGCCTTTTTGTCCCATTTCTTTTTTTGGGGTGTAGCAGAGGCGAGAAAACCGAATCCATTTATGAAATTTTATCCGTACAGGACTTCAGCCACGGTCAGGTAGGGAAATACTCTGCAAAGGTCTATATAAAAGAGGGGTTAACTGAAGAGATCATCAAAGAGATTATAAAAGATGTGACATTAAAGGTAAGAAGGGATAACAATGCTGATGTTGTATGGATTCTCGTATATAAAAGCAAAATCCCTACCCTTGATACACTCACAGCAACAACCCAGTGGATTAATAAAAACCTGAAAAAAGAGCTTTGGCCCTATGTTGAAAAGAGCCCTGTATTTATGACTCTTAAGGATAAATCATTGATTTATATAAGGTCTTATCCTCAAAAATCATCCGAAAAAACAAAGGAACAACAATAAAAAAATATGAAAATGAAAAAGTTGATCCTTGAAAAGCTCATCTTCATTTTAATCATAGCTATTCTTTTTATATTCATACCGACCGGTAATTTCTCTTATGGGCAGGAAATCAAGGTATT
>DATKYB010000024.1 GCA_035528715.1 Nitrospinota bacterium
ATGAACTCATAGAGGGAGACATTGTCCCTTTAAAAGATTTTGAAAAAGAGATGTTCTTTGAAGGATGCCTTCCGATTGAAGAACTGGCAAGGAGAGGAGAAAAGGCCCTCGCTTATGGACCCTTGAAACCTGTGGGGCTCAAGGATAAAAATGGCTTAAGACCTTTTGCAGTTGTTCAGTTAAGAAAAGAGAACAAAGAAGGTAAGACCTATAGCATGGTAGGATTTCAAACAAGGCTTACCTATCAAGAGCAAAAAAGGATTTTCAGAATGATTCCTGGTCTAGAGAAGGTAAGATTTCTCCAATACGGGAGTAGGCACCGCAATACATACATCAATTCGCCTCTCATCTTAAATGAGCATTTACAGGTAAAATTTCTTCCTCATATATTTATTGCTGGACAGCTCACAGGGGTTGAAGGGTATATAGAGTCAGCCTCAATGGGATTGATAGCAGGGATAAATGCTATAAGATTTTTAAGGGGTGATGACCTATTTGTTCCCCCTCCTACGACAGCTATTGGTTCTCTGATAAGATTTATTACAGGAAGCCATTCTTCTCAATTTCAGCCAACGAATATAAATTTTGGTCTATTTCCAAGTTTAAATTCGAACAATATATCAAAATCAAAAAGAAAGATATTTATCGTTGAAAGGGCTATGAAAGATATACAAAAATGGAGTATAATAATAAATAAACAAAATAAGAATACCCTTTTAAAAGTACTAGTTTAAATGAAAATCCAATATCTTATAGAAAAATTTAAAAGATTTTTAGATATAGAAAAAAATGTATCCGAGCATACCCTTAGAAATTATATTAGCGATTTAGAACAATTCCGTCAATTTTTAAAGGCCACATCTTTATGTTTAAAAGATACTAAGGGTGATATAGATCTTGAAGACATTGACAAGCTTATTATCAGGTCCTATATGGGATATCTCCATGTTAAAATAGGCAATAGTGGTAAGACAGTAGCAAGAAAATTATCAACCTTAAGATCCTTTTTTCAATATCTCATAAGGGAAGGTTATACAGATAAAAATTATCCCAAAATGGTTTCCGCCCCTAAACAGGAAAAAAGGATTCCATCTTTTCTTTCTGTTGATGACATATATAAATTATTGGAATCTCCCAAAGGCATGAAACCCCTTGTGTTGAGAGATCTGGCAATCTTAGAATTATTTTACGCATCTGGAATCAGAATTAGTGAATTGGTGAACCTTGATCTGAAAGATTTAAATTTTCAAGATCGTTTTGTAAAGGTTTTAGGAAAGGGAAGAAAGGAGAGAATTGTTCCATTAGGCAGAAAGTCTTCCGAAGCTTTACAGAATTATATCAATATAAGGAATGATTTGATAAAAAAAGGATCTGATGAGAGAGAAAGTATGAGTGCCTTATTCCTAAACAATAAGGGAAGAAGAATAACCCCACGTGGTGTTCAAAACATTGTAATGAAATATGTCAGAGATGCAGGATTAAAAAAGAAAATAAGTCCTCATACCTTGCGGCATTCCTTTGCTACGCATCTATTGGATGCTGGTGCTGATTTAAGGACTATTCAGGAATTTTTGGGGCATAGTTCTTTATCGACCACCCAAAAATATACTCATTTAACTACTGACAGATTAATGCAAATATATGATAAAGCACATCCTAGGGCAAGAAAGAAGTCTTGATTTTATGAGGAGAAAAAAGATGGACCTAAGATTTCGATCCACCACAATATTATGTGTCAGACACAAAAATAAGGTTGTCATGGCCGGTGATGGACAGGTCAGTTTTGGTAATACCGTGATGAAACATATGGCAAGGAAAGTAAGGAGAATGTATAATGATAAGATATTAGCTGGATTTGCAGGTGCTGCTGCAGATGCCTTTGCTCTTTTTGGTAGATTTGAAAGCAAACTTGAGCAGTATCATGGTAATCTTAACAGAGCTGCTGTGGAGTTGGCCAAGGACTGGAGGATGGATAAGGTATTGCGGAGATTAGAGGCCCTATTGGTAGTAGCGGATAAGGAAAGTTCTTTACTCTTATCAGGAACAGGGGAAATCATAGAACCTGATGATGGTATTATTGGTATCGGTTCTGGTGGACCTTATGCTTTGGCCGCAGCAAAGGCTTTAGTTGCCTATTCGAATTTAGAAACCAGAGAGATAGTGAAAAAAGCTATGGAAATTGCAGCCTCGATATGTGTTTTCACAAATGATAATATCGTGGTTGAAGAGCTTTAAAATATGGAGCAACCGATGAAGAAATTAACGCCTCGAGAGATTGTAAAAGAACTGGATAAGTATATTATTGGTCAGAAAGAGGCTAAGAGAGCATCAGCGATTGCTTTAAGAAACAGGTGGAGAAGACAGCAACTTCAGCCAGAATTGAGAGATGAAGTAGCCCCGAAAAATATTATTATGATAGGTCCAACGGGGGTTGGAAAGACAGAAATAGCAAGAAGATTATCAAAATTAGATTCTTCCCCTTTTCTAAAGATTGAAGCATCCAAGTTTACAGAGGTGGGTTATGTAGGTCGAGATGTTGAGTCGATAATCAGGGATTTAACCGAATTGTCAAAAAATATGGTATTAGATGAGAAGACAAGTGAGGTAGAGGACAAGGCCACAAAAGCTGCAGAGGAAAGGATTCTAGACTTATTATTACCACTTCCCAAAACACATCATAAAAAAGGTGATATTGAGAAAGAAGAACTGGATGATTTAGGAAAAGAGCATTATCAAAATACGAGAGAAAAATTTAAGAAATACTTAAGAGAAGGAAAATTTGATGATAGATTTGTAGAGATAGACATTCAGGAGAAGATGGTACCTGTGATTGAGGTTCTCTCTGGGTCTGGACTGGAGGAGATGGATATAAATATCAAAGACATGTTTGGGAGCCTCCTCCCTCAGAAGAAGAAGAGAAGAAAGGAAAAAGTTCCGGAGGCTTTAAGAATATTCAAACAGGAAGAGGCACAAAAGCTAATCGATATGGGCAAGGTGATTAAGGAGGCTATAAACAGAATAGAACAATCAGGCATTGTTTTTTTAGATGAAATTGATAAAATAGCAGGGAGAGAAGGCACTCATGGCCCAGATGTTTCTAGGGAAGGCGTGCAGAGGGACCTTTTACCAATTATAGAAGGCAGTAGAGTTAGCACAAAGTACGGGATGGTGAAAACAGACCACATTCTCTTTATCGCGGCCGGTGCTTTTCATGTCTCTAAGCCTTCTGATCTTATTCCTGAAATGCAGGGAAGATTTCCCATAAGGGTTGAGCTTGATTCCCTCGGAAAAGAAGAGTTTATAAAAATTCTTACAGAGCCCCAAAATGCTCTTATAAAGCAGTATACCGCCCTTTTAGAGACAGAGGATATCAAAATAGAATTTACTGATGAAGCGATTTCAGAAATAGCAGGATTAGCAGCGTTGGTAAATGATAGATCTGAGAATATTGGTGCGAGGAGACTGCATACTATTATGGAGAAACTATTAGATGAGATATCTTTTGATGCCCCAGATCTCGAAATAAAAGAAATAGAAATAGATGCCAAGTATGTTAGAGAAAAACTGGATAAGGTTATAAAGGATGAAGATTTAAGCAGATATATTTTGTAATAAGAAAATGACAAAAGAGAGAAAAAAATATACACCAGTCGAAAAGGCAAACATCTTGATAGAGGCTTTTCCCTATATTAAGAGATTCTATGGCAAGACCATTGTCATAAAATTTGGTGGGAGTGCCATGATTAATGAAAGTCTTAAAAAATCCTTTGCCCTTGATATTATCTTAATGAAGTATATTGGGATAGCTCCAGTGATTGTTCATGGGGGTGGTCCAAAAATAACCGAGGTGATGAAAAAGATGGGAAAGGAGCCAAATTTTATTGAGGGGCAAAGAATAACCGATAGCGAAACCATGGATATCGTAGAGATGGTGCTTGGAGGAATTGTGAATAAACAAATAGTGGCATTAATTAACCATCATGGAGGTAGGGCAGTCGGCTTGACGGGAAAGGATGGTCAATTCATCAAGGCTAAAAAATTAAATTTTAAAAGGTTATCTGAGGAAACAGGAACTCCTGAAATAATAGATATTGGCATGGTTGGAGAAGTAGAGTCCATTAATCCTGAAATAGTAAAGATCTTAAAAGAAGGAGATTTTATACCCGTGATTGCACCAATTGGGATAGGGGAACATGGTGAGACATATAATATCAATGCCGATCATGTTGCATCAAGAGTAGCATCTGCATTGCATGCAGAAAAACTTATTTTATTAACAGATGAAGTGGGAATTATAGGAAAAGATAAATCTTTACTCCCTACTCTCAACAGTAAAGAAGTCAATAATCTCATTCAAAAAAAGGTTATAAAGGGGGGTATGCTTCCTAAGGTAGCGGCTTGTCTTGATGCTTTGGATTCCCATGTGTCAAAGACTCATATTATTGATGGAAGAGTTAATCATGCCATCTTGCTAGAAATGTTTACTGACGAAGGAGTGGGAACAGAAATCGTAAATTAGTCACTTCAACCTTTTGAATAACTCTCTCCTTTAATTCTTTTATTTCCATTTTTTATTTCTTTATTGATTTAAAATTCAATTTTATGATAACATAATATTTTTTTAATGAGGCGTTTACCCTTGGATACCAATAATATAATTAAAAATTCATTAAGATATTTGGTTAATAATTACTTCCGTTTTCCAATTGTATTAGTTAGAGGAGAGGGATGCAAAGTATGGGATGTGGACGGTAAGGAATATATAGATTTTGCAAGTGGTCTGGGGACAACTAACTTAGGACACTGTCATCCCAAGATTATTGAGGCTGTCAAGGATCAAGTAGAGACTTTGATCCATATAAGTAATTTTTATCATATCGTTCCCCAGGTAGAGATGGCTATGCTATTAGTTGAAAATTCCTTTGCTGACAGAGTCTTTTTTTGCAATAGTGGTGCGGAGGCAAATGAAGCAGCTATAAAATTGGCAAGAAAGTATTCTAGGGATAGATATGGAGACCAGAGATACGAGGTTATCTCCACAAGAGGTTCTTTTCATGGAAGGACAATTGCTTCTCTATCCGCTACGTGTCAAGAAAAGCTTTGGAAAGGGTTTGAACCCATGCTTGTTGGTTTTCAATATGTTCCTTTTGATAACATTGAAGAGACAGAGAAAACAATATCTGATAAGACATGTGCTATTATCGTTGAACCGATTCAAGGAGAAGGAGGGGTCAATATTCCTTCAGAAGGATATTTGAAGAAGCTGAGGGGTTTATGTGACAAGAATAATCTTTTGCTCATCCTTGATGAGGTCCAAACAGGAATGGGGAGAACAGGAAAATTGTTTGCGTATGAACATGAGAACGTTTCTCCCGATATAATGACATTGGCCAAATCTTTAGGTGGAGGACTGCCTATTGGTGCTATGCTTGCCACGAATGATGTAGCTGAGACATTTACCCCTGGAAGCCACGGATCAACCTTTGGTGGAAATCCTTTATCTTGTGCTGCAGGTATGGCAGCTCTAAAGGTCATCTTAGAGGAAAATCTTCTTGAGAACAGTAGTAAAGTCGGGAACTACTTTATCGACAGACTTAAAGGTTTGCAAATGAAATATGATTTCATAAAAGACCTGAGAGGTAGGGGGCTGATGATAGGAATGGAGATTGACTTTGAAGGGAAAAAAATAGTTGAGTTGTGTGCAGAGAAGGGGTTTATTATAAATTGTACAATGGAAAGAATATTAAGATTTCTCCCCCCTTTAATGATTGGTGAAAAAGAAGTCGATTTATTAATTGATATGCTCAATGAAATTTTCAAGGGTTTAAAATCATGAAAAAAGACTTGTTATCCTTAACTAATTTAGAAAAAGAAGAAATTGAAGAAATTTTAGAGAGAGCCTCTGTTCTCAAGGATAACCTTAAAAAAGGTATATCCTATAGACCCTTAGAAGGAAGGATATTAGGTCTAATATTTCAGAAACCTTCGACAAGGACGAGGGTCTCCTTTGAGGCAGGTATGTATCAACTTGGGGGAACAGTCATATTTTTGAATACTGATGAGCTTCAGCTATCCAGAGGAGAGGGTATCAAGGATTCTGCTATGGTTCTATCAAGATATCTTGACGGCCTTGTGATTAGGACATATTCTCAAGAAAAATTGGAAGAATTTGCTCATCATGCTACCATACCTGTAATTAATGGGCTTACGGATCTTCTTCATCCCTGTCAGATATTATCTGATATTTTTACTATAAAAGAGAAGCGAGGGGGCTATCGAGGAATTAAAGTCGCATACGTAGGGGATGGTAATAATGTTGCCAACTCCTGGTTATATGGTGCTTCCAAGTTAGGTATAAATCTCTCTATTGCTTCTCCGAAAGGATATCAACCCAATAAGGAGATTTTAAAGACAGCTATAAGCCTAGCTTATGAGAGCGGTGCGAGAATAGACCTTTTTGAAGACCCATTCAAGGCTGTGAATGATGCTGATATCATATATACTGATGTATGGACAAGCATGGGACAGGAAAAAGAGTATCAAAAAAGAAAAAAGATCTTTAGAGACTATCAAATAAACAAAAAATTAGTCGATGCTGCCAAAAAAGAGGTCTTGGTAATGCATTGTATGCCTGTACATAGGGAAGAAGAGATTACTTCAGAGGTTATGGACGGACCCATGTCTATTATCATTGAGCAGTCAGAGAATCGTCTTCATACACAGAAAGCTATATTAGAAATTCTATTAGCTTAGAGATGGAGGATGATCTATGAATCATTTGCCAAAAAAGATTGTATTGGCCTACTCCGGGGGATTAGACACGTCTGTAATCATTAAGTGGTTATTGGAGAATTACAAATCAGAGATTATTGCGTTTGTGGCTGACCTCGGGCAGAAAGAGGATCTGAAAGAGATTAAGAATAAAGCGCTTGCTACAGGAGCAAAAAATGTTTATGTTGAAGACCTCAAAGAGGAATTCGTAAGAGACTATATCTTCAAAGCCCTGAAAGCAAATGCTATCTACGAAGGAACCTATCTCTTAGGCACATCTTTAGCCAGACCACTTATTGCAAAAAAACAGATAGAGATAGCGGATAAAGAGGGAGCAGATGCTGTTGCTCACGGTGCAACAGGAAAAGGAAACGATCAGGTTAGATTCGAATTGACTTACAAGTCTTTAAACCCTGAAATAAAGATAATCGCACCATGGAGAGAGTGGGAATTCGATTCGAGGGAGTCTTTAATAGCCTATGCAAAAAAACATTCAATACCAGTACCTGTTACGGCAGAAAAGCCCTATAGTAGTGATGAAAATCTATTCCATATAAGCTATGAAGGGGGTGTTTTAGAGGATCCTTGGTTAGAACCAAAGGAAGATATGTTTAAATTGACCACTTCTCCTGAACAAGCGCCAGATAGTCCGGTATATCTCGAGATAGATTTCGAGAAAGGAATACCTGTAGCAATAGACGGAAAGAAAAATAGCCCAGCAAAACTTTTAGAGAAATTGAATAAGACCGGTGGCCAACATGGAATAGGAAGGATTGATATCGTAGAGAATAGATTTGTGGGAATAAAGTCAAGGGGAGTCTATGAGACACCTGGTGGTACGATTCTCCACATCGCTCATAGAGCCATAGAATCAATAACTATGGATAGAGAGGTTATGCATATAAGAGACTCTCTCATTCCGAAGTATTCAGAATTAATATACTACGGTTTTTGGTTTTCACCGGAGATGGAGATGTTGCAAAAGACTATTGATGAGTCCCAGTTGAATGTTACAGGGAAAGTGAGAGTCAAATTATATAAAGGAAACTGTATTGTTACAGGGAGAAAATCTGAACAATCCCTTTATAGTCAAAAATTAGCTACCTTTGAGAAGGAAGAAGTCTATAATCAAAAGGATGCTGGAGGATTTATCAATCTTAATGCTCTTCGCCTTAAGATGAGAGCCCTGCTGAAAAGAAAGACTTAAGGTAAAAAACATGTTTTTTGATATTCATACCCATACAACGAGATACTCTCCTTGTAGCATATTAAAACCCCATGACTTGGTGAATAAGGCTCTTGAATTAAACCTTGATGGAATCGTTATTACAGAGCACGGGATGTTGTGGGATAAGGAAGAGATTCTGGAATTGAAAGAAGAGACAGGGGCTAATGATATGCCCATTCTCAGAGGGCAGGAGGTTACATGTTACACCCCTCAAGGTAATTTTCATGGAGACCTTCTGGTTTTTGGATATGATGAGTTATTTCAAGAAAAAGTAACAGCGGTTGAGGTTATTGAGAGAGTACATGAGGTAGGGGGTGTAGTTGTTGCTGCCCATCCTTACAGAGAAGGATATGGATTTGGAGATGATGTTTTCAATCTCCATTTAGATGGTATTGAGGTCTTTCATCCCTATCATTCCTCATTAGACATAAAAAAGGCACAGTCAGCAAAAAAGATCCTTGATGTGGCTGACCTAGGAGGGAGTGATGCCCATGACGTTAGCTTTGTAGGATATTATCTCACATCTTTTTCAGGGGAAGTGAAAACCGAAGAAGATCTGGTAAGAGAGATCATAGCTAAAAATTGTAAGGCTGTTACCCTAGAGGAGGTCAAAGAAGTAGAGGGAAAATGAGGATCCTAATTACTGGAGGAAGCGGACTTTTAGGGTGGAATCTTTCTAAGATTGCTTCCTGTAATCACCAAGTCATTATCTCATATTTTAAACATCCCGTAGAACTTCCAGACCTCTGTTCTGTTTTATTAAATATAATAAATAAAAGTGAAGTCAAAAAACTTATCAAGTTCTACAGACCTGAGGTTATTATACATACTGCTGCTTTAACAAATGTAGATTTTTGTGAAGAAAACAAGGAAATTACAAAAAAGACAAATGTGGATGGGACACGAAATATCGCTGAAGCGGTGGAAGAGATAAATGGGAAACTTATCTTTTGTTCAACAGATCTGGTTTTTGATGGTAAAAAAGGTAATTATAGAGAAGATGATGAGGTGAATCCTTTAAATTATTATGCTGAGACAAAGGTTAAGGGTGAAGAGATTACCAGGAAGATTTGTTCTAACTATATCATAGCAAGGATTAGCATCATATATGGATGGAGTAATAACCTCAATAAGGGATTTACTGATAATCTTTTGGAAAATTTAAAATCAAAGAAAAAAGTGTTTCTATTTCAGGATCAGTTTCGATCTCCGATATATGCTGTTAATTTATCAGAGGCATTATTAGAAATAGCAAAGAGAGATATAACAGGTGTAATTCACCTGGGAGGAAAGGAAAGGATCAGTAGATATGAATTTGGTAGAAAATTTGCCAGGAAGTTTCATCTTGATACTGAACTAATCATAGAAGGTTCGTTCCTGGAACATGATTTGATCGGAACGAGACCAAAGGACAGTTCTCTGGATATTTCCAAGGCAAAGGCAATTCTGAAGACTCGATTCATAGATATTAATGAAGGATTGAATTGTATGAAAGAGACTCTAAGTCATTAAGAGGTTATTAAATTGTCTCGAAAAATTTCTTCTTCTCAATACGACGTAGTGATCATAGGAGCTGGCCTTGGCGGATTGATTTCTGCTGCTGTTATTGCAAAAAAAGGTTTTAGGGTCTTAGTTGTGGAAAAGAACAGCTACCCAGGGGGATGCTGCAGCAGTTTTTCTAAAGATGGATATATCTTTAATTTCGGACCTTCTTTATTTTGGGGATTAGATAGGGGAGGCCCTCTCTATAATCTTTTTGAATATCTTGGCATTCAAGAAAGTATCAAAACTCAGAATATCCTCAGAAGGATAGATCCAGGAATACAGATTGTTCTTCCAGATCATCGCTTAGATATCTATACTGAAAGAGAGAGATTATTTGAAGAACTCAAAAGAGAATTTCCAAAGTATTTTAAAACGTTAAGAGAGTTTTACAATAGAGTAGATTATATAAATTCTGAGATATTTGAAGCTTATAGTAATTATCCTTTTAATATTAAAAGAGAAGGAGATGGAAGGGCGAATAGCAACAGCAAATTTATTACCCTTTTATCAAGGGATATAAAGAGAATGAGTTTGCCTAAAAGCATTCGAAATTTTTTTACTCGGTACAGTTGGGATATGAGCATAAAAGACTTTTTTAGTCTCCAAACCTTATTTTTCGGTCAGGTAGATTCATCTGATGCACCCCTTCCCTTTTTTACAAGAGTTCTCACAATACCCTTAAAAGGACTTTATTATCCTCTAGCTGGAAGTCAAGGATTTGCAAATTTCCTAGCAGATAGGGTTTTCGATCTGGGAGGAGAAATAAAATATAACGTTAATGTAAAAAGTCTATTATTTGATAGGAAAAAGGCAAAGGGAATTAGATATGATGAGGGTGTTATATCTAAATCTATCCATGCAAAAAAGATCATTGCTAATACATCTATATTTAATCTAAAAGACAGTTTAATCTCCGAAGAGCTTCCAAGAGAAAGGCTCGTTAAAAAATTTAGAGATATAAAAGGGAGATGGACCATATTTTCACTCTTTTTAGGGGTTGATAGTAAAGCCGTGCCAGAACCCATAAAGGAAAATCTACTCATGTATACTGATAGTTATGAAGCCCCTGAAGAAAGAAGAATACTCTATGTTCATACCAGTCCAGAGTGGGATAGAAAGAGAGCACCTGGGGGCAAAAGGGCCTTAACAGCTCTTTCTGTTTTTCCTGTTGAAAATTGGAAAGGAGACGAAGGGGAGCTTAAAAAGAAAAATATAGAAAAAATAATAGCAGACTTAAAAAGAATTATTCCATTTATAGAAGGTAATTTTAATATTGTGGATATGATGACACCACCAAAATTTGAAAAGCTCTTATCCCGGCCTGAAGGAATAGTAGGGAACTTAAATGGTGGTTATAAGAAAAATAGATTTAATTTTTATGGCCTTTCTCACAATCTTCCCCTTAAGAATTTATATCTCGTGGGGGAAGAAGCGTATCCAGGTTATGGGACGACCAATGTTATGTTTTCAGGATTTCATGCGGCAGAAAGGATCATAGAGGATCTAAAATAGTTATTAAAAGGAAATTGTCTTCTCTAAAAGCCTTTTCAAATTCTTTTCAAATATGACGTCTTGTATTCTTTTTCTCTTCTTTGGGCCCTTTATCTTCATACCCTTTTCCCTTAGCCTTCTTTTAATATTCCTTGATTCTAAAAGATGCTCAATATTTCTTTCTGTGAATATCTTTCCATCAGGAGAGATGACCTTTGCACCTTTTCTGAGAACAATGGAAGCAAGGCCCAGGTCATAAGTTACAATGATGTCTTCCTTTTCAGAAGAATTGATGATAGCTATATCAGCTTCTTGAGGCAAAGAGTCAACAAATCTGA
>DATKYB010000025.1 GCA_035528715.1 Nitrospinota bacterium
AATTCATCAATAGCGATATCATCATCGGGAGATAACCACTCAAAGGCAAACATATCTGTTGCTTTTTCAGTTGCGGAATCTTTCTTGTCTCCTGATTCCGGCGTCCCATAAACTGAAAAAATAGAGTCCACGCCAAATAATACACCTCCAGGAATAGCTGTAGTTGAAGAATCCGTACCGGATAGTATGCCTAAGTGGGGTTTAACCTCATCTTTAGCTATTAGGTTCCAAGCCTCTAAGATTTCCCGTGAAGGTTCCCAGTTTGTATCAAAAATAAATATCGGCTGAAGATGCCGGACAATACTCCTATCATCTTCTTTCTCTGTAACATCCATTCCTATTTTTTCCCGCATATTTTTTAAATGATAATCCAATAGAAATCTCGCTTCTTTTTCCTGATCTTTTTCTGCTTCACCTGTAAGAATATACAAAGCCAGGGCTACTTCTTTTCCTATATCCTCGGGGCTCTCACCAGACGGAACAACTGCAAAGCGCTCCGGCTCTTGATTGAGCTGAACGCCTCCCTGTTGGATGAGGTCGCTTCCCTTAACCGTCTTCGCCTTGTGACCCTCAGCATCAATAATATAGTCATAGCCGGCATTGATCTTCCAGTCTTCCTTGACTACCTCTATTGGCTTGTCTTTCGGGGCGTCTTCGCTTGGGATTTCAATCATAGTCATCTTTATTGGTTCTCCTCTTGCATCAGTGATCTTGATATCTCCTTTGCTGACGTCCTGGCCTGACTTCATTAAGCCTGAATCATCCATATACTTCTGAAACAAAGGGTCTGTTGCCGGCTTAATCACAGGCGGCTCTGTAGGGTCTAAAACCAGCATTCCCTGACCTGCATTTATATTTTTAAGGATATCAGGGAGATTTATGTTATAGCAGTAACCACTCCCTTTATCGAATATCGCACCACTTACTCCGTTCTTAAAAAAGGCTTTGAATTCGCTTCCCCTCACACCGATAACTGCAGTGGGAGTATGAACCTCGTATATGTTCTTCTTTCCCAGCCCGAATATTCTTGTATGAGCTGTTTTTACTATGCTTTGAACCGTACCGCGAAAAAGGTTGAGGATTTCTTTTGACTGATCCTTTTCCACCAGATATTCGCTTATCTTTACCCGGCTGGCAGGCAAAAGCCTGATAATATTACTATCAACAAGGGTAACCTCTGCCTGAGACTTACTCTTTGTCTGAACAATATCCCCTAAATTGACTCCATCCCCAAGCTTTGCCGGCCTGGAATCTTTCCCAACCATGGTAATATCGACACTGCCTTTGATATCGGTAAATTTTCCAATTGGTGCTGCATATGCGAAGTCTGACAGCAAGAAAAACAGGATTAAAAAAGAAAAAAGAAGAAAGAAGATTTTGAGAGAAGCGTTGAGATTTTTTCTCATGCTCTATTCTTTTTGAAAGGTTTTACAATTGAGTTTAAAACCACTCACAAAAGGAATTTGAATCCAAATGAGAATCTTTTAAATTATGAATAGAAAGTATGAAAGAAAATCGCTTCAGTTATTTTCTATCAAAAAGGCAGGATTTAGTCAATATATTTTTGTTTATTTGAAGGGCTAGTTTGTCTTACAGATCTCTTTTTTCACTTCGTTGTAAATTATCTTTACAATTTCCTCTTCTTCTTTTTTTTCCTTAGGGTCTGAAAGCCCGCATCCATCGCACTCAACACATTTGCTGCTCTCTGTCTTTGATACCTTTGTCCCGCAGATTCTTTCAAGCTTTTCTACCTCTTCTTGAGGCAAAAACCTTATATTTCCCAGCTGCCGTGCTGCAAGGGTAATACTTGCGGTATGCTCTACTTTTTCGAGCTTCATATAGGCTTCAAAGAGGTCTTTTCCTACAGTTAGTGCACCATGTCTGTCAAGGATTAAGGCATCATAACTCTTAATGAGTACCCTTATGACCTCAGGAACCTCTTCAGTGCTCGGGGTTGCATAATCTGTTGTAGGAATCGCCCCTAATGTGCAGACGACCTCCGGCAACATGCACCTTGCCAGTGAGACCCCTGATATTGAAAAGGCTGTACTGATTGGGGGATGGGCATGGATGACCGCACTCACATCCTTTCTCTCTTCGTATACACAAAGATGCATCAAGACCTCGGATGAGGGCTCAAGTTTCCCAGAAATCTTTTTTCCTTTTCTATCTATAACCACTAACTGGTCCTTTGTCAGAAATCCCTTGCTCAGACCTGTGGGCGTGGTAATGATCCTCTCATCTCCTACCTTAATACTTATATTTCCATCACTGGCCGCTACAAAACCCTTTTGATGGAGGAGTCTGCCTATTCTTATGATTTCTTCTTTTGCCTCTGAATGATTCATCATATCCTATATTCCTATATTAATACTATCTATAATACCAACGATGACTGAACGCACAGGAGCTTTATTATTTTTTATGCTCATGCGAGCAGATCCCCCTTCTCTCACAACCAACACCTCATCCCCCTCACCTGCCTGAACAAGATCTATGGCAAGAAAGGGTCTTTCTTTTTTAGTCTTTTTGATAGAGGTTGGTTGAACCAATAAAAGTTTATATTTTGAATATTCTTTATTTTTAACGGTCGAAACAATTCTTTTAATTACTTTCCCAATAACCAATGCTCTCTCCCTTCCATCAATCTATTGAATCTACAATTCCAATAATTGTTGCATCAACAGGGTTAAAAGCCTCTGGAAGGGGGAAGGATGCCTCTCTTCCCGTGACAAAAAAGACCGTATCCTCTTGCCCTGCCTGAACCGTATCTATGGCAACAATTTCTTTGCCCATAGGTCTTTTGTCCTGATCAAGCGGCTGAACAATAAGCATCTTGAGATTGGCAATGGAATCCAATTTTCTTGTTGCAACGACCTTCCCTGTTACCCTGCCTAACTGCATATACTTACCTTCCCAGAAAGATTTTATTAATAAGGAGGCTGTCCGGGGAGGGAATAATCTCCTCCTTTAATAAAAGCCCCTTTTCTCTTATGGGAATAATTCCTGCCTCTATGGATGCCAATACATTATTCAAATTTCCTGAAACTAAAACAAAGCCCTTGCCCCCTAAACCTTGAGCCAGACGAATCTCTATGAGATCTACCTCTGCAGTCTTTACAGCAATATCTGCTGCAATGATGGATGAAGCCACTGAGACAGTTTCTATGATGCCCAACGATTCTATCTCTTCTACCTTCTGGATGCCTAAAAGAGCAGGGAAGACCTTTCTATCGATTTTAGGAAGATAGAGCGAATCCACGATATTAACTCCGGCTAACTCAAGCCCCCTATCAAAGGATGATTTGACTGAATCTACCTCACCCCCAATAATGATGAGATACTTTCCTGTACATATGGGAGCGGCTTCTATCAAATCAACAGAGGCCTGTTTCAGTACTTCATCGCAGACCTTTAACCCTTTTGCAATACTATTCAGCTCTAAAAGGCCCAATGAGGGCTCGCTATAGATGAGCCTCTCTTGAATATCTTGTATAATCGGCTTAAATTGCTGACCCTTTTTCATATCTTATTCCTTATACGATTCTGAAGTAATCAACGAGGGTGCATCTCCTCTCCCGTGTAAAGGTCTTTGCAGTTGTAAGCCCCTCTCCTGTTCCAGTAGCTATGGTAAAGGATGTATAGCCCTCACCTCCCAGACCAAGACCAGCGTACGAAGGGCCATTCTTCACAAAAATCGATGTATTAATCAGCCGTGCCATCTTGCTCAGCTTTTCTATGTTTTTTGAGAACATCGAAGCTGTATGGCCTCTTCCGCTTTCTGCTTTTATGGCCATACCAATCGCCTCATCCACATCCCTTGCCCTGACAATCGGAAGAATCGGCATCAATAACTCTGTCCGTACAAAGGGATGGTCTTTTTCTGTCTCCATTATCAGCAGTCTGACTTCCCCTTTATAATCGATATCAAGAGCTTTTAAATACTCCTTAGCATCCTTGCCTACAAATTTTCTGTTTATGATGGAAGGAGTATTTGGTCCCTTATCTTCCTCCAGGATGAGTCTCTTCAACCTCTTGCCCTGGTGCTGATTCAATTCAAAGGCGCCGTTTTTTTTCATTGATTCTTTCAGTTCATCAAAGACTTTATCCACC
Source organism: Nitrospinota bacterium (assembly GCA_035528715.1). NCBI lineage: Bacteria > Pseudomonadati > Nitrospinota > Nitrospinota bacterium. The sequence goes on from DATKYB010000025.1 coordinate 4,114, forward strand.
ACAAAGACCTCTTTTTCGTCTGTACAGACGATGTTATTATCCAGAGAAGCACCATCAACAATATCTTTGCCGGCCTTTTCTATGTCAGCGGTTTCATCCACAACCACAGGAGGGTTGCCAGGACCTGCTGCAATAACTTTCTTTCCGCTTTTTTTGGCCTCCCTTACAACATCTTGACCTCCTGTAACAACAAGAAGGTCTATTCCTGGATGGTTCATAAGCTCTTGAGCTGTGGAAATCGTTGGATCTTCTAGGGTTGTTAAGAGATTTTCAGGTCCTCCGTTCTCAACAATCTCCCTGTTTAAAAAATCTATGGTTTTTAAAGAGACTTTTTTTGCTTTGGGGTGAGGATTAAATACCACTGAATTCCCTCCAGCAATCATCCCTATGCTGTTATTGATAATTGTCTCAGAGGGATTGGTCACAGGGGTAATCGAACCGATAACCCCATACGGTGCTCTTTCTGTTATAGTCAGGCCATGATCCCCGGAAAAAGCAATTGGTTTTAAGTCTTCTATACCTGGTGTAAGATTGGATACTAAGAGATTTTTTTTAATCTTGTCTTCACAGCGTCCCAGTCCTGTCTCTTCAACAGCCAGCTTTGCCAAGTGTTCAGAGTTTTTTATGCCAGAATTTCTTATAGAAAGAATAATCTCCTCTCTTTTTTCTAAAGGCAAGGATGCGAGCTTTTTTTGAGACTCACAAGCAGCACTTATAGCAGAATTAATGTCTGGGAATATCCCTATGGGCTCTTCAACAACACAGGTATTTTTGGGCAATAACTCTTCTTTTTCCTCCTTAACCAACCTCAAGACGACCTTATCCACGATAGAGCGTATCTGCCCTTCATCAAGTTTCATCTAAAAATCCTCCTGTGAAATACTAATCTTTTTTATACTTAACTTCTCCTTCCACCTCCCAGGTATCCACGATAGCGACGATAACCGCATCTACCGGTTTATTTTCTGTAATCTTAGTCTGTCTTGCAGAACTACCTGTTGCATATAAGACAATCTCACCTATGCCAGAACCGACAGAATCGACCGCAACGATTGTATCACCAGTTAGATGGTTATTTGCATCAACCTGCTCGACAATATAAAACTTGAATCCTTTTAATTGCTCTTCCTTTTGGGTTGAGACAACTGTTCCTATAACTTTTCCCAAGAGCATTTTTTACTCCTATTTAGGACCCCCTTTTCTTTTACCCAGAGGCAAAACTCTATCCACGTTTTCATGGGGTCGAGGTATGACGTGTACAGAAACCAGTTCTCCAACCTTTTCGGCTGTCCTTGATCCAGCTTCAGTAGCAGCCTTCACAGCAGCTACGTCACCTCTGATAATTGCTGTTACATATCCTCCGCCGATCTTTTCAAAACCAATTAATTCAACCTTTGCTGCCTTAACCATAGCATCAGATGCCTCTACCATTCCGATGAAACCTTTTGTTTCAATCATCCCTAATGCATCACCCATTTTCTTACCTCCTTTCCTATATTTTTCTTCCGCTGACTGATTCGAGAGATCGCAGGGCGGCCTCACTCCCCACCTCAATATCCCTCTCCTCTCCTCCTAAATAAAGCCTGCCGTAGGCTCCAAAGGACCTCACCTCTATTAAGGTAACATCAGAGGCCTTCTCTGCCTCATTTGCGGCAAGGGCACTATACCCCGCAGGCTCGACCTCCAAAATATATAAAGTTTGTCCAGGTATTAACATTGAGCCGTAACGGTCTCGGTTTATCAGTTGGCTTTGATAATCATCTACTTTTCGAATGACCTGACTCGACACAACCCTTGGCTTCATCCTTGCACTTTCTTCTAACCCTAACTCATCCAGGATTGCCTTTCCTGCTTCTCTCACCTCACCCTGAGAATCGGAATGCACCTCTAAAAGACCATATGCTCTTTCTACAATCTGCATTGCAGGCCTAACATCTGTTTTTTTCAGGGCAATATCTGTCAGCCTGTTTATCTCGATACCAGGCGCAATCTCAATAAAAAGGGATGTCATTCCTGATATGGGAAGAAATCCTCTTGCTGTTGTGCCGATATAAGAGACGAGTTGCGGTTGCAAACTATCAAGAAAGATGAAGGTTCTCAGATCCACCATATATTATCCCTTTCTACAGGCTAATATTGCTTAACAACAATTGACTCCTCAATGAGCTTAGTATATCTCAGGGTTTTATTAAAACGATGAAGAGAAAGAGCCATAAACAGCGCATTAATGATACTTGTCTGAGCAATTCTTGAAGCAAGGGCTTCACTCTTAAATCGTGTTTCCCTTGATGCTGTTAAAAGTTTTATATCTGCCTCTTTTGTAATAGGAGAAAGGGAATTATTTGTTATACATATCGTAGTAGCTCCCCTCTTCTTTGCAACCTTAAGGGTCTCTATAGGGTCTTTAGTGCTTCCTGAATGAGATATCGCTACCAATACATCCCCTTTTTTCAAAAGAGCGGCCTCCATTACCTGCAGATGACTATCTGTTTGAGAGGAGCAATTCAACCCTATTCTAAAAAACTTATTATATGCATCCATCACATTAGGAGAGGATGTTCCCACTCCTATTATCAGTATCTTCTCTGCTTTCATTAAGACCTCTTTTGCCCTTTCCATTTCTTTTATATCGAGAACTTCTAACGTATCTTTTAGAGCCTGGATATTATTCTGAAAGACCTTATGCGTTATTGCTCCTATATCATCAGATTTCTCCAAATCTTCATGTATGGTTTTAATCGGAGATACGGTATCCCTTGCTAATGTCAGTTTGAAATCTTGATATCCCTTGTAGCCTAAAGACCGGCAAAATCTTACTACAGTTGCCTCACTGACCCTGCTTTGGCTGGCAACTTCAGTAACAGATAAATGCATAATTTCCTGGGGATTATCCAATATATAATCAGCCACCTTTTTTTCTGCTGAATAGAGGTCTGAATAAGCCCCTCTTATCCTGATTAGACATCCCTTCAGTTCTTCTTTGAGTGATGATTTCCTTTTATTTTTCATCTCTTTTTCCATTTTTAAGAAAATTATAAAGGAAAAAAAAATATTGTCAAGTTTTTTTTCATAAAAAAAAATAATAAAAAAATTTTTTTCATATTATTTTTTATCATTAAAAAATGGGAGAATTTACTTATGGGTTATAGCCCAGAAGATATTGACGATTTTAGCCTTCTTTGGGAAAACTGTTGCTTTTTTTATATTTTCATATACTTTTAATAAGAAAAAGGACTGCTATTATTTATAAAAGGATGTGTTTACGGAGGTAACAGAATGAAAAAGATAATAATAGGCACTGTTGCATTAATCTTGGTTTTTGCAATTACAGATTTGGTCTTAGCCGATCGCCTTGGTTTCAGAGGAGGTTTTGGGCTGGGTCACGGGCTGGTTATTGGCGGAAGCGGTTTGGAAGACTCTCCTTTTGGTGACGATCGCTGGCATCCCTGCTGGGAGTGGGGAACCAAGGGTCCTGACTTAAGGATAACCAAAGAGGAAGCAGAGGAAGTTTTTAAGGAAAATCTTGCTTCCCTTGAAAATCCAGACCTCCGTCTTGGAGAAATTATCGAGCACGACGAATATTATGAGGTTGAGGTTCTTAACAGGGAAAATATCGTGGTTCAAAAACTTAAAACAGATAAAGACCACTGCTCTAACTATTGAATTCATATAGGTTTCCCATTCTCTTCCCTTTTCTTTTAAAAAAGAATATAACAAGAGAAACCTAATTTCTATCAAACCCAACTTTTCAAGATAATCACTGTTTTGATTTGCTTTTATTTTATGTTAAAATAATATTATGCCAGCCAATCTTCCCCCAGAATATTTTGAGGCAGAAAGACACTTTAAGAAGGCTTCAACCACTGTCGAAAAGATTGCAGCCTTAGAGGTTCTTATAGCAACTGTTCCAAAACATAAGGGAACTGACAAGCTCAGGGCAGATCTGAGAAGACGCCTCTCAAAGCTCAAAGAAGAGTCAATAGATCAAAAGAGGAAAAAGGGAGCCCGCTTTGACCTCTATAAGGTTGAAAGAGAAGGCTCATCCCAAGCCGCTCTTGTGGGACTTGCAAATTCTGGAAAGTCATCATTGCTCGCCTCACTCACCAATGCTGAACCAGTTATAGCCAATTATCCAATGTCAACCATGACACCCCTTCCAGGAATGATGCCCTTTGAAGATATACAAATACAGCTCGTTGACCTCCCTCCCCTGGGAAATGAGTCAACAGATGGGTGGGTATCCTCCATCATAAGGCTTACAGACGGCATCATCCTTCTCGTTGACCTGATAGAAAATCCCGCGGGGTCTGCCGAACTCCTTATCGAAACCCTTAAATCGTGGAATATTCATGTCCTCAAGCCTGGCGAAAAGTCTTCTGAACGTGGCGTTTCAAAGAGAGGTATAATTGTAGGGACAAAGTTTGATGTTCTTGGAGCTGAGAAAGGTTTTAACAATCTTGAAGACCGCTTAAGGGACAGCTACCCGGTTATTCCCTTTTCATCAAAACAGACAGACAAACAGGATTTATTAAAGAAAGCAATCTTCAACCTCATGGAAATCATAAGGGTCTATTCCAAGCAGCCAGGCAAAGACCCTGACTTTGAAAAACCTTTTACCCTGAAGAGGGGCTCGACGGTGCTTGATCTTTGCAGAGAGATACATAAAGACTTTTTATCAAAGCTAAAATATGCAAGAGTTTGGGGTTCAGCCCGATTTGATGGACAAAAGGTTCAGAAGGATTATATCCTTAAGGACAAAGATGTTGTAGAAATCCATATCTAATGATAGAATATAAACTTACCACAATAGAGAAAAAGCATAAACAAGAAATTCGTCAACAATTGCAACCAAACATTACGTGATTGCTACTCAACTTGCGAATGATATTTTGAAGCATTAAGAAAGAAATTATAAATGCGCGATGATTTTACTCAACAAACACTTGATATTCTAGCAAAGCGCGTTGGTGTTCGTTGCTCAAATCCGAGCTGCCGTAAGTTAACAACTGGACCACGAACTGAAGAAACAAAAATCGTGAATATTGGCGTAGGTTCGCATATCACTGCTGCTGCAACTGGAGGCCCACGATATGATTCAAGCTTATCTAGCGATGAACGCAAATCCGCCGATAATGGAATTTGGCTTTGTCAGAATTGCGCAAAACTAGTGGATAATGATCCTGTTCGATACACTGTTGAAGTTCTCCGAGAATGGAAAAAAAGTGCTGAAGATGCAGCCCTATCAGAGATCGAAGGTGAGGCTGTAGGGATTAGTGATTATATTGATCTTGATATTTCATACAAAAAAATCAAGATTCTTTCTGAGCGGCATGACTATCTCTTGCAAGTCATCCTTCAAAACTTAGGTAGCGATCCACTTTCTTCTTTTCATATTGATCTAGAGCTTCCAGCTCGTGTATTAGAGCATCCTGAAGAAGTTCAGCAATATATGCCAGATCGAAGTAGTAGAAGTGTAAGCTTCTTTCGAGCTGATCATCAAACAGATGGATCGACTGTATATCCGGGAGATTCAAAAGTCGTTTTAAGCATTCCTTATTATATTGATACTGGTATCTACATGAATCGTGGCAATTTATTCGAAACTCCTGTTCGAGCCATTCTTTATAGGACAGGCTTACAACCTTTAGTAATTGAGAAACCTTTTGGAGAACTACAGTTCTTCTGATTGTTTTAATATCAGCGGATAACAAGGCGTCGCACATTAATGCGAGCCCTCAGCTGGATAATAGGGACAGCGGTCAAGCTCAGCAAATAGATCGCCTTGCGGGAGGATATTGATATGGTGTAAGATTGCAGCCTTATGCCATCCACGACATCAGCTAACCAATGGCTCAACCGGACGCAATTATGCTGCACTCCGGCGTTAGGCTTCAAATTTAATCCCCTTTTCGATTTTTAGGGATTTGACAAGAGAGCAAGCGGAAAAAGAAGCAACTGTTTGAGAGCAAGGCCTGAGTTTGCTGCTTCGCCGAAGCGAAAGTAGGCAAATCCCGTTAAGAAAATCGAGGGGGTGTCCTTCTTTGGTTCGTTTGCTTTCTAAATACAAGAAATGAACGAAACGTAATAATAGGTATTATAGGTATTAAATGAAGTTGAGCCAGAAGGAATTCGACAGGATTACTACTGGGTCGATCCGCCGTATACCGAGTGAAATTCGTGGACACCTAGACAATGTTTTGATTTCCGTCCAGAAGCGCCCCTCCCGCAAATTGCTCAAAGAAATGGGCTTGCCACCAGATCACTCTCTATTAGGTGTCTACCAAGGCGTTTCATTGATGAAGCGTTCTGCAGTAGAACCTCCACTATATCCGGACACGATTTTTCTGTTTCAAGAACCAATAGAGGAAATGTGTGATACAATCGAGGAAATCGAAAAACAGATCGAAATCACGGTGGTTCATGAAATTGCTCATTTCTTGGGAATCAGCGAAGAGCGCTTGGCAGAGCTAGGTTACTAATAAGTGAATAAGCTATGCACTGGAGATGGACTGGGTAAGTCGCCAGCCTTACCCAACCACTTAGCTCAATCGTTGGGCTTCAAATTTAACTTCCCCCTTTCGATTTTTTAGGTATTTTTTCCTCCGGAGAATCGCAAAGCGATTTGACAATTGATTGAGGAAATCAAGAGGTTTTTTAAAACCCCCTTCTGCTTTTTAGGGATTTTACAATTGAGTGAGGAGAAAAGAGGAAGGGTGTTTGAGCGAAGCGAGTTTCCTTCCTCGCCGAACGATTGCAGGAAAATCACGTTTAAAAAAGCAGGGGGGCACCCTTCTTTAGTTACCTTTCTTGGGTGAGCAAGAAAGGTAAAAAGGATTGGTTAATCGTTCACAGCGATTGCAGAAAAATTCCGTTTAAAAAAGCAAGAGATGCCCTTTTTTGGTTCGTTTTTTGGGCAAGCAAAAAATGAACAAAGCTGGTTTAGTAAGATAATAGCTGAGACGCTATTGCTGGAGCAGAAAAATTTCTTTTTCAAAAAACTTAAGCATTGCCTTTTTTCGTCCCTTTACTTTCTAAAGACAAAAAATGAACAATATCCTATTGTAATTAAAAGTTTTTGATTAATACCTCTTTTAACGCCCAATCTATAAAAAACATATTAAAGTTTAATGGATAAATGCCGATAAGATAAAAAGCTTAGACTTTAATCTTCAAATTTATAGGTGGTTTGGATATGAAAACCATATCACAAAAAGAAAGACGTCGAGCAAAAAGAGAAATCATAGGATATGCTCTCATTAATGTCTATCCGAAAAACGTACAAACTCAATCAGAAATAAGAGCAAGGGTCTTTGATATTTCTCCGTTAGGAGCAGGAATTATTTCCTATCAACCCTGTATTAAGGATTCGAAAATCTATCTCAGTCTTTTGTCTCCAGATAACACTTCTCTACCCAATATTTCTGGTAGGGTTGTGCGGTGTAAAGAAAAGAATAATGAGTATCATATTGGTATTGAGTTTGAAAATATCAATGAATATCAAAAATCACTCATCGAAAACTACATCAGATCGATGAAACTGTGGAACAAGAACAAGGAATAGCTGGTCAAAAACTCTAAAACTTTACCTCTCTAAGGCTTTTCAATCCTCTCTTTAAATTTTTCTGATTTTGGTAAATCAATGAGTATCTTTTCTAAACAGCAAAAAAGTTCACTTGCTGATTCTTAAAAAGCAAGGTTCTTCTCACCTTATTCATTGACAGTTTCTTAACTTCCGCCTATAATTAACGAAAAAAATGAGGAACTTTCTTTCTATTTGAAATGTCTAAATCTTTAAGCATAAAAGGATTGCTTTTAAGTAAAGCAGATAACATACTCATAGAGAAATGTAAGAGGGGAGATACAAATTCCTTTGAAATTCTGGTACTTAAGTATCAGAGGCGAATCTTCAATCTGATATTTCGTTTAACGAATGAACCTGATATAGTGGAAGATATAGCTCAGGAGGTATTTCTCAGGGCATATAATGCAATAAATGATTTTAAAGGAAAATCCTCATTTTCAACATGGATTTATCGTATTACAGTAAATACATGCTTCAATTACATAAAGTCAAAGAGAAGACATCAATATGAAAATTTGGAAACGAACGAACCTTTAGAGAAATATACCTTAACATCTAATAATTTAACTGATACAGAACTATTAATTGAACGTCACGAGTTGTCCAAAAAGATAAAAGAGGCCATTGGTTCCTTAAATCATGAACAGAGAACCATTTTTGTCTTGAGGGATGTTGAGGGGCTCTCATACGAAGAAATTGGAAAGATTCTGGATTGTCCGAGTGGAACAGTGCGTTCAAGATTATTTAGGGCCAGAAGAGAATTGAGAACAAAGTTAGAAAATTATATAAAGGTATGAGGTGAAAAATGAAATGTAAAAATTTTCAAGAACTGATATCGGCTTTTATTGACAATGAATTGAATCTACGAGAAACCCTTAGTCTGAAAAGGCACATTAAATCGTGCGAACATTGCAGGGAAGAACTAAAAATTATCGGTAAAGTTCAAAATGAATGTCAAAACGAAGGTCTGTCCTGGGTTGCTCCTCAACCAAGCGAAGAATTTTCACCTACTTTAATGAATATTATTTATAATCTTCCTGCCCATCAGAAAGAGAGAAATCCGTTCTTTTTAAATAAGCCTTTATTCATTATAAGAGATTGGTTCATTTCATTAATGAGAAGACCCATTATTACCTTTTCTCTCTCCGGAGCTACGCTAGCCCTGTTGATAGGCTTGATGGTTTTCTCTTGGATCCAAAAAGATAAACTTCAGACCGTTTATGAGCTTGTACAAAAAGATACAACTCTGGTAGCAGAAAAAGATATAAATTATTATATAAATGAATATGCAATTAAAGCTTCAGAAACTCCCGATGTTTTCCGAGAAGGAATAATAGAATCAGTAACTTATCAGCCTTCAAGATAAATGAGAGCTATAATGAACCGCTCAATGAAAAAACTTAATATTGTTCTTTCATTAATATTCTTTACCTTTTTTATATCTCCTCAAAGCGTCTTTGCTCAAGAAAAGAGCGTTAAAGAATTGCTCAAAAAGATAACCGAAGCAGAGCTTAGGAGCTCTTACCAAGGAGAGAGATTTATATTTAATTTTTATACCCCAAACCCAAATGTCATTCGTTACCAAATCATTCGTATAAGACCAGGCTTAGAAAAAAAGGTTTTGAAAACTTTGGACAATAAAGATGAACGTATAATTTTAAAAGACGGGAAAAACCTCTGGGAGTATATCCCTTCTGAAAAGAGAGTTATAAAACGTTCTGTTGACCCTCTTGCAGACAGGGCTTATACGCTTTTCAAAAATATAGACCTATTAAAAAAGAATTATTCGATTAAAATTATCGATGATGACATAAAAATTGCAGATAGAAAATCAACCCTTGTTGAGCTTGCCCCAAAAAATAATGAAAAAAGGGTTAGATACAAAATCTGGATAGATAAAGAAAGAGGAATTGGATTAAAAACAGAGATTTATAGCCCAGAAAATAAATTAATCACCCTCTCTTTCTATTCGAAAATAGATTTTACCCCGCCCCATGATATGAATAAATTCGTCTTAAGGGTCCCTAAAAACACCAGCCTCCATGCAATAAAGGAAAAACGAAATTTAGCAATGGTGAGTGTAGAATCTCTCGTAGACTTTAGAGTACAGCTTCCTAAAATCCTTCCCAAAGGCTTCGTTCTTACTGGGGGACGCGTGAAGACTTTAAAAACCACAAAGGAGCTCCATGTTCACTATTCAGATGGACTTAGCGGTATCTCTTTGTTTGAAAATTCATCAGGGAAGATGTATACGAGGAATAACACCCCTTTAAGACCTGTTGATATTAACGGTAATATGGGTAATTTTTATAAGGTGGGGCTGGTTCGTCTCCTTGAATGGCAGTCCAAAGGTATTACCATTGCCCTTGTTGGAGAATTGGAAGAAGAAGAATTCTTAAAGATTGCTCGGTCAATAGAATAAAATCAAAAGAAATTAAAATTTGAGGTAGAGATGAAGAACTCTGTTTTTTCAAAGAAATGGACCGTAGGTTTAATAATCTTTCTCATTATACTAGGGTTTCTTATCATTAATAACCTTGATAAAACTATCGATAATTTAAAACTAGGCTTAACCACAAAGACAGCTTTAGCTATAGATGATACAAAAAAAGCCCCTTTTGGACCCGAAACCTTTATAAAGGTCGCAGAAAATGAAAAGCCATCCGTTGTCAATATCAGTACCACCCAGATAATTAAAAGACAAAGTCAAAGAGAATTTGGATTTCGAGGCCCTTTTAGAGAAGATGATCCTTTTCGGGAATTCTTTGAAAAATTCTTTGGAGATATTCCTCAAGGAGATATCAAGAGAAGGAGCCTTGGTTCAGGGTTTATTATCAGTAAAGATGGCCTCATCCTAACTAATAATCATGTCGTACAACGGGCAACCGAGATAAAGGTTACCCTTCATGATGAAAGAGAATTCGATGCAGAGGTTATAGGAACAGACCCTAAGACAGACCTATCCCTTATAAAGATTAAAGCAAAAGTCGATCTCCCTGTTGCTAAACTAGGTAATTCTGATACCCTTAGGGTCGGGGAGTGGGTGATGGCCATTGGTAATCCCTTTGGTCTCAGTGAAACAGTAACTGTTGGTGTGGTGAGTGCAAAAGGAAGGATCATAGGTGCTGGTCCATATGATAATTTTATCCAGACTGACGCATCTATTAATCCAGGGAACAGTGGCGGTCCGTTGCTAAATGTGAGAGGTGAAGTTGTTGGAATAAATTCAGCAATCTATTCAGGAGGTCAAGGAATTGGCTTTGCCATACCCATAAATATTGCTACTGATATTTTAGATGACTTAAAAACAAAGGGCAAAGTTGTTCGGGGATGGTTAGGCGTGCTTATTCAGAAGATAACTCCTGATCTCGCCAAGTCCTTTGATCTATCAGAATCTGAAGGGGCTTTGGTATCCGATGTTGTAGCGAATGGGCCCGCGGATAAGGCAGGAATTAAAAGAGGAGATGTAATTATAGAATATGAAGGAAAAAAGATTAAATCCATGGAAATGTTACCAAGAGTCGTAGCTGTAACAAAACCCGGCACAAGGGTAAACATAACTGTCCTTAGAAATGGAACAAAAAAGAAATTTAAGGTTACTATAGAACAACTGAAGGAAACAAGGGCAGAGATTTCTCAGGATATCGAAAAGACACTTGGTATGAGTGTCCAAGAAATTACACCAGAAATTGCAAAATATTTTGACCTAGAAGATCAGAAAGGGGTTATTGTATCAAATACAGAAAAGGATAGTCTTGCATGGGAGTCTGGATTGCGCCAAGGAGATATTATAAAAGAAATAAACAGGCAGAAGGTTAGCAATATAGCAGATTACAGAAGGCTTATGAAGAGTATAAAAGAAAAGAGTACGATTCTTTTTCTAGTAAAGAGAGGTGAGAACACTATATTTATAGCTGTGAAAACCGGTTAACTCTCTCTAATTTTCACTCTCATGTCTGGTTCTAATAAAAAAGATTTGGCAAAGTTTATCTTCCTTATTATAGTAGGTATCCTCCCATTATTTTTAACTTCAGCAAATCCTCTCTTAAGTAGCGAATTATCTATAAGAAGAAATGCGATTGTATTGGCGGTTGAAAAGGTCAGCCCTGCTGTTGTTAATATCAATACAGAAGAGATTATAAAAGAGAGGATTAATCCTTTTTCTGCTTTTAGAGAGCCCTTTTTTGAAGAATTCTTTAGGGATTTCTACAAAGCCTTTCCCCAGAGAAATTTTAAAAAACAAAGTCTCGGCTCAGGAGTAATAATCAATCCCAAGGGATATATCTTGACGAATGCCCATGTGGTATCAAGGGCAACAAAAATCAATGTAACGCTCAGCAACAAAAAAGAATATCAGGCTACGGTTGTTGGTGCTGATGTAAAATCTGATCTTGCTATCATTAAGATAGATTCGAAAGATAAGCTTCCCTTCGCAAGGATGGGTCGTTCAGATGACCTTTTAATCGGGGAAACGATTATCGCGATAGGAAATCCCTTTGGTCTCTCTCATACAGTAACCTCTGGAGTAATCAGCGCTACGCGAAGGTCTATAAAAGGTCCAGAGGATAAAATATATCACGATTTTATCCAGATAGATGCCTCCATAAATCCTGGGAATAGTGGGGGACCTCTCATAAATATAAACGGTGAGGTCATTGGGATCAACACGGCTATATATCAAAAGGGAGAAGGAATAGGCTTTGCCATACCGATCAATAAAGCCAAGCGCATTATTGATGACCTTATAGCTTATGGAAGAGTTCATGAAGCATGGCTAGGTGTTGCTGTCCAGGATATCACTCAAAGGCTGGCAGAATATTTTAATTTTAAGGATGAAGGAGTATTGATATCTAAGATTTATAAAAAGAGTCCAGCAGACAGAAGTGGATTAAAGGTTGGGGATATCATTATATCAATAGAGGACATTGTAATAAAAAATAAGAGAGATTATCGAGGGCAAATATCTGCCTTTACCCCTGATGATAAGGTCAAACTTACCCTCTTTAGACACAATAAAAAATTAACAAAATCGATTACTGCGAAAGCCCTCCCCAAAAACTTGGCTTTGGAAATCGCCAAGGAGTTGCTCGGAGTATCGGTGGAGAACATTACTCCTTCTCATATAAAAAAATATAGGCTTTTTACAAAAAAAGGTGTTCTCATAAAAGAGGTCCAAAAAAACAGTCTTGCCCACAGGATAGGAATTGAACCAGGAGATATCATCAGGCAGATAGATCAACAGAGAATAAATAACATTGAGGACTTTAAAAAAGGTATAATATCAGCTAGAAATAGAGACAGTATATTGCTTCTTGTACAAAGGGGCAGTAATGGATACTATATTACTTTAGAACTTTGATCTGAGGTAATCGATTATTTTAACATCCAAAAAAGAAATCAAAAAAAGAATAGAACAATTAAACGAAAAAATTCGCTATCACGAAAAAAGATATTATATCGATAACGACCCTGAGATAACAGATTATGAATTTGACCAGCTCATGTCTGAATTAATAAAGCTGGAAGAGGAGAACCCTGAGTTTGTGTCGCCTTATTCCTCTTCACAAAGGGTTGGGGGAGAACCTGTAGAAGGCTTTCCCACTGTTGAACATAGAGTTCCCATGCTGAGCCTTGATAATGCCTATTCTATTGAAGAGGTTAAAGAATTTGAAAAGAGGATAAAAAGACTTCTTCCTAAAGAATCCTTTGAATATATTGCAGAGCTTAAAATAGATGGGCTCGGTGTGGCCCTTATCTATGAAAACGGGGTCTTAACAAGAGGGGCGACCCGAGGCGACGGTGCCAGAGGTGAAAATATTACATCAAATCTCAGGACAATAAAGAGCATTCCACTAAAAATAAAGGACTCAAAGCCCTCCCCAGAATATCTTGAAGTAAGGGGAGAGGTCTTCCTGAGCCGAGACGCCTTTGAAAAAATCAATACAGAGAGGGAAAAGAAAGGGGAATCCCTCTTTGCCAATTCGAGAAACGCGGCTGCCGGTTCATTGAGGCTTTTAGACCCGAAGATAACAGCAAAGAGACCGCTCGATATCTTTCTTTATAATATCATCTTTATCGATGAACGGCTCCGTCCTGAAACTCAGTTAAAGTCACTTGAGTTTTTAAAAGAATTAGGTTTTAAGGTTGTTCCGCATAGTGAAAAACCATTAAAAAATTTTGAAGAGATTTTTAACTACTATAATCAAAAGAAAGAAAAATTAGAAGAACTAGAATACAATACCGACGGCCTTGTCATCAAGGTCAACTCTTTTCCTCAGCAGAAGTTGCTTGGAGAGACCAGCAAGCACCCGAGATGGGCCATTGCCTTTAAATTTCCGGCAAAACAGGCGAGAACAACAATCAGAAACATCGAGGTGCAGGTGGGCAGTACAGGCGCTGTGACCCCTGTTGCAATTTTCGATTCTACCTCTCTCTCCGGCTCGACCATAAGCAGGGCCACTCTGCACAACGAGGATGAGATAAAGAGAAAGGATATACGGGTGGGGGATACTGTCCTGATTGAAAAGGGAGGGGATGTCATCCCCAAGGTCATAAAAGTTATAACAGCTGAAAGAACAGGAAAAGAAAAAATTTTTAAATTTCCAAAAATTTGTAAAGTATGCCAATCACCTATTTTTAGACCTGAAGGAGAGGCTGTTGCAAGATGCACCAACCCTTCTTGTTCTGCCCAGATAAAGAAAAGGCTCCAGCATTTCGCTTCAAGAAGCGCCATGGACATCGAGCATCTCGGTCCCAGCATTATCGAACAACTGGTTGAAAAAAACTATGTAAAGGATTTTGCAGACCTTTATTTATTAGATGAAAATACCCTTGCGGGCTTGGAAAGGATGGGGAAGAAGTCTGCGCAAAACCTAAAAGAAGCAATAGAAAAAAGTAAGAATGCAGGATTTCAAAGAGTTCTCTTTGCGCTCGGCATCCGCCATGTCGGAGAAAGAGCCAGCCAGATACTCTCGGAAAAGTATCCCTCCATCGACAAGCTAGCAGAAGCAGACAGGGAAAGCCTCGAAGAAATCGAGGAGATCGGCCCGAGAATTGCGGAGAGCATTGTCAATTTTTTCAGCCAGAGGAGCAACTGCGGCCTTGTCGAAAGACTGAAAAGGGCCGGCATCAAAACATCGAGAGAGACCGGCAAACAGAAAAAGGCAACTCTCGAAGGAAAGCAGTTCGTCCTAACAGGTGCTCTGGAATCTTTCAGCCGCAGAAAGGCAAAAAAGGCCATCGAAGAGCTCGGCGGAAGAGTTACATCGTCAGTCAGCAAGAATACAAACTATGTTATCGCTGGGAAAGACCCAGGGACTAAATATCAAGACGCCCTAAGATTAAATATAGATATCCTGGATGAAAATGGTTTAAAAAAAATCATTTCAAAAGACTAAAATCTTTTCTCTTTATTAATATTTATCTCAATTAATCATTCTTAATTTTCATAAAATCTTATTTTCAAAAATTAAAGATAGGTAATCTGTTAAAAAAGCCTTGTATATAATTCTAGAATTTTCTCGGATACTATTGAAAATAGCGATTTGACTAATAGGCCTTATAAGATATATTATTTAGATAGAAAATTTATTTTTTAAGAGAAAAATCATGAAAGAAGAAAAGATTCGACTAACAACTTTAAGTCATGGTGCAGGCTGAGCCTGTAAAATTGGTCAGAAAGACCTAGCGCAGGTTCTGTGCAAAATGCCAAAGCTTAATGACCCAAGATTTATTGTTCGTACAGATGCAGCAGATGATGCTGCTGTCTATTCTCTCAATGACCATCAGGCACTCGTTCAATCCGTAGACTTCTTTACCCCTGTGGTAGATGACCCCTATCAGTTTGGAAGCATAGCTGCTGCCAATTCTTTAAGTGATATCTATGCTATGGGTTCAAAACCGATATTTGCGTTAAACATTGTCTGCTTCCCAACAAAGACCCTTCCCTTAACCATACTTCAAGATATTTTAAAAGGAGGAAGGGATAAGGCAAAAGAAGCCGGTATTCCAATTGTTGGGGGCCATAGTGTAGATGATCCCGAACCAAAGTATGGCCTTATCGTAAATGGAATTATAGAAAAAGAAAAAGTTGTTACGAATGCAGGGGCAAGAGGGGGTGATGTCCTTATCTTAACAAAACCTCTTGGATTGGGAATTATTAATACAGGGATTAAAAGAGAATGTGTAACTCAAAAGACCATAGATAGAGCTGTAGAGGTGATGAGCACATTAAATAGATCTGCTTCTGAAATAATGATGGAAATCGGAGTTAATGCCTGTACTGATATTACAGGCTTTGGATTATTGGGCCATCTTTATGAGCTGGTATCAGCCAGCAAAGTTATGGCAAACATTTCTCTAAACAAAGTCCCTGTATTGAAAGAGGCATGGGATTTGGCTAAAGAGGGTATTGTTCCTGGAGGCACAACAGCAAATCTAAAATATGTAAAAGACAAGATAATATGGGAGGATAATTTTTCTGAAGAAGAAAAGCTTGTACTGGCTGATGCCCAGACATCAGGGGGTCTTTTGATCTCTGTTCAAAAAGAAAAGTCTCAAGAAATGCTCGATCGTCTCTCAAAGTCTAAGGGTGTCCTTTCAGCTGTCCAGATAGGAGAGATTGTTGAGGGGAAAAAGGGGATGATTCGGGTAAAAGAATAAACAAGACATGCCACACAAACAAAACTCATTATTTGTTATTCTATTTATTTTATCATTGCAAAGATATAGCCACTTCCTTTTCTATCGTTTTAATCTATGCCTATTAACTCATTGACATTTCTACAAAAATCTGTTATTTTTTATTTAAATTCTTTTTAGGGAATCACATATGAAAACTTTTGTGGTAATTTCCCTTTTTATAAGAGAAGTCTCCTTTCCTCCATTATTTCTCCTGAGATATATAAATAGATTAATGATATAGATAGAGGGAATTTCTGTATGAAGGAAAAGAACTACGTAATCTTGTTAGCTGAAGACGAAAAAAAATCTGATTCTGAATTCTCTCTTAAGGAAGAGATTGGGAAACTTAAGGGTATATCCATTGTAGAATCCGTTCAAGGAGGAAAAGAAGCGCTTGAAAAAATCAAGGGCGATCAATACAGTATTCTTTTAACAGATGACTCACTGTCAGATATGGACTCAAGAGAGCTGGTTAAAAGAATAGTAGAGAATGGATTTAAAGTTCCCCTGATTATGCTTGTTGATCCAGGTCATGAAGATATAGCTGCTGAGGCAATAAAGATAGGTGCAGATGATTATGTAGTCAAAGAAAAGGGATATTTAAAAATACTGCCAAAGATTATTGAAAAGACTGTCGAGAAATTTAAACTAACATCTTCATTAAAATTAGCTGAAGAGAGATATATACAGATTTTTGAACATGCCAGCGACTCGATATTTATATACGATTTTGAAGGAAATATTTTGGATGTTAATACGAATGCCTGTCAATGGCTGGGATATAAAAAAGATGAGCTATTAGAAATGTCAATGGAAGATATCCTTTCACCAGCAATGAAAGAAAAAGCCTCGGATATTATTCAAAAGATTAAGGGTGTAAAGAAGTCGGTCTTTGAATCATCTTATATAAAAAAAGATGGAACTGCTGTTCCAGTAGAGTTAAGCGCCTCTTTTTTTAAACTTGATAAAAATGAAATCATACTTACTTTTGTAAGAGATATATCAAAGAGAAAAAAAATTGAGAAGGATTTAAAACTCCTTGCTAATATCACAACCCATACTGCTGAAGCAATTATAAGTGTGGATGAAAGAGAAAATATAACATCCTGGAATAGAGGAGCAGAATTCATATTCGGTCACAAGGCTGAAGAAATTATTGGTAAGCCATATAGTATATTGGTTCCAAAAGAATCATTACACGGTCTTTCAAATATCATAAGAGAGGTATATGAAAAGGGGTTCGTTACTGATATAGAGACTGAGAGAGTAACCAAAGATGGTCAGAAGATCGATGTGCATCTGACCATTTCAATTATTAAAGATGAGAAGGGAAATAGAATAGGCAGATCAGTTATATTAAGAGATATTGCAGAGCGTAAATATATGGAGGAAAAGCTTATTCGCTCTTCAAAGCTTGCTGCACTTGGAACTCTCGCAGCAGGTATTGCGCATGAGTTTAATAATATCCTCACCGCAATGCTTGGGTATGCTGAATTAGGTCTTATTACAAAAGACCTCGAGAAGATGAAAAAGGCTCTCGAGGTTGTTGTAAAGTCTTCTGCAAGGGCTAAGAGCATAACAGATAACCTCTTGACCTTTGCTAGAAAACACGAATCAAAAAGGGAGCATATAAATATCCGTGATGCTGTTGATACCAGTATTGCTTTGGTAAAGAGAGAGTTTGAAAAGGATAATATACGTATTGTGAGAAAATTTTCAAAGGTTCCTAAAACTTACTGCGATGCTGGCCAGATTTCCCATGTCTGTTTGAATCTTCTTGCGAATGCAAGGGATGCTATGCGGCCAAAAGGTGGAAAATTAATCGTAGAATTGAGAAACAGGGATGGTTATATCGAATTAAAATTTGCTGATACAGGATGTGGAATTCCCCCAAAATTAAAAGAGAGAATTTTTGAACCTTTTGTTACGACTAAAGGTCCTTTGGGGGGGAGTTCTGAGAAAGGAACTGGATTAGGCCTTTCAGTTTCTTACGGAATCATTCGTAATCATAATGGTACGATAGAAGTGGAGAGTAAGGAAAACAGAGGATCAGTGTTTACTATTAAATTACCTATTATAAAAGAATCATTAAAAGATACAAAAATTGCAAGAGGTTATAAAAAGGCTTCTAGAAGACAACCCATTTTAAAAATCTTGGTCGTTGATGATGAAAAGGAGATAAGGAGCCTTTTTGAAGAGATACTGAAGAGGGAAGGACATTTCATCAATACAAAGAAGAGCGGAAGAGCAGCCTTATCACTTCTTAGGAAAGAGAAATTTGATTTGATATTTACTGATATAACCATGCCTGGAATTGATGGGATAGATTTTCTCAAAAAGGTCAAGAAGATTGATGAGAAGGCAAAGATAGTGATGGTAACAGGTCAGGTTGTTGATGATGATATCAATTTAGCCTTGGCAGAGGGAGCCTTTGGATTCATAAGAAAGCCCTTTACAACATCATCTATCTTTTCAATGATAGATGAGGCTATATCAAAAGATAGATAAGATAAGAATCCTCCTCTATCGGCCGCATTAAGAGTTTTCATATATATTTATCCCAAGTTATTATCATTAATGAATTAAAATATTAAGAGATAAATAATGCCTTTAGTATCGATTATCATGCCAACTTACAACAGAAGAGAATTGTTGAGCGAAGCCATTGGTTCTGTTTTAAACCAAACATATGAGAATTTTCAGTTAGTCATAGTGGATGATGGGTCAACTGACGGTACAAAAGATATGATCAAAGAATATCGTGACCCAAGAATAAAGTATATCTTTCAAAAAAACAGAGGGGTAAGTGGTGCAAGAAACAGAGGTGTCTTTGAGTCTAGTGGAGAATACGTTTCTTTTTTAGATTCTGATGATTTATGGAAAAGGGATAAGTTAAAGATTCAAACAGATTTGATGAATAATAAAAACGATATCTTCATAAGCTATACGGATGAAATCTGGATGAGAAAAGGGATCAGGGTTAATCCCATGAACAAACATAAGAAATATTCTGGTTGGATTTTTGAAAAGTGCCTTTCTCTATGCATCGTCAGCCCTTCTTCTGTTATGATGAGAAGGGAACTTTTTAATGATATCGGACTTTTTGATGAATCCCTCCCTGTTTGTGAAGACTACGACATGTGGTTGAGGATATCTTCTCAATATCCTGTATTTCTTATAGATAAGAAGCTGATTATCAAGAGAGGGGGACATCCTGGCCAGCTTTCAAAAAGGTCTTGGGGGAACGACATATATCGGGTAAAGGCTCTCTTAAAAATTCTAAAAGATGATCATCTGAGTCAGAACTATAGAAAAAAGGCAAGGGAAGAACTGATAAAAAAATGTCGAATCTTAGCAAATGGTTATTTTAAGAGAGGAAAAATTAAGAAGGGCAATCAATATATTAATTTAATAGAAAAACATAACCAAAGTTAATGAAGGAAGATTGAAAATGAAAATAAATTCTCTAGAGAAAACCTCAGAATTAAAGTTAGTCAGTATAAAAGATATTGATATCAAAGATAAAGAGTTTTTAATAACCTTTCCTTTAAGGTCTGATACCCTCATCAATTCCATTAAGGAAATCGGGATTATTACCCCTATTATCTTGAGAGATATGCAAAATAGATATCAGATTATCTCTGGATTTAAAAGGGTCTTTGCCTGTGGAGAACTGGGTATCAAAAGTATCAAGGCAATTGTCTATTCTAAAAATGATTTAAAAGATAAAGAGGCTTTTTATCTTAATTTTTATGAAAACTTAACTTTAAGGTCTTTCAATATTGTTGAAAAAGCCATGATTTTAAATAACCTCTTTGAGAGAATAAAAATAGACACCAAAGAGTATAAAAAAAAATTTCTTCCTCTCCTTGGTCTAGATTTTAATAAAAAACAACTGAAAGATTTTTTTGGTTTATTAGATTTGGATGAAAAAATAAAGACCTATATTGTTGAGGAAAACATCTCTTTAAAAAACATTTTCCAATGGATAAGATTTACTAAAAAGGAACAAAAGGATATCTTTCGGTTTATATTACCGCTGAGATTAAGCTCAAATAAACTTAGAGAGGTTCTTCTATTTTTAGAAGAAATATGTCAAAAAGATAAGATTTCTGTTAAGGATATTACCGATTGCAAGGAGATTCAAGATGTTTTAAACAATAAGAATATAACCGCTTCTCAAAGATCATCAAAGATTAGAGATCTCTTGAAAAGAAAGAGGTTTCCTCAATTGACATCAATGGAAAAGTCCTTTGCTAATATAATAAAAGATTTAGAACTCCCAAAAGGGATTATCTTCCGATCCCCTGAATATTTTGAAGAAAAGGAATTCAGCATCGAATTCAAAATAAAAAATAAAGAAGAGCTAAAAAGAGTCAGCAGGGCATTATTAAATATGTCAGAGAAAGAGAAAATATCTGAGCTTTTCAAGATGAGTTAAAAACATGTCAGGTTTTAATTTTCAAAAAATATATATAGATAAAAAGGTAAAAGATTATTTTATAACAAAAAACATATTAAAAAAGGCTTTTTATAAAGAAGTAGAATATATTGATGACCCCTGTAGGATCTTAGCCCAGAGAAGATCAGAAAAAAACAATATTTTCGATAGTAAGAAAACTCTCCTTTTAACAGAACAGAGAGGAAACTATATTAAAAGATGCCCAGGGACAAAAAGATATCTCTGTTGCAACTACTATTTTCTTAACTTTTCCACAAATTGTCCACTGGAATGCAGTTACTGTATCCTGCAAACTTATATTAACAACCCAATTTTAACTATCTTTGTGAATCTTG